>JBGSUA010000111.1:0-16312 GCA_041753575.1 Desulfatiglandaceae bacterium | reverse complement strand
TTTGCTGTCCCCTTGATGAGGGTGGTTATTTTTTTTGAGGTCAATTTCTTACCTCGCTAATCTGCCCATCTTCATATCACCGGTCAAATTACTCTGTAAATATCTCTCTCCAAACTGCCGCTTCAGCGTGGTAAATAACAGTGGATAGAGGAATAATGCCTGGCTCATTTGCTGGCGTGGAGGTATTTGACAGCATTGTTTCAGCGATCGGTCAGGTTGCGGAGAGCAGAGTAGTTCACGAAAGGGTCATTATTGGAGGGGACTACGAAGGCGGAGAAGCGACAGTATCGCACGCTATTGCTTCGGGAAGGCAAGGGGCCGGGCATATTTTGGAGAGGATTGGCATCCCGACAAAGAATGAATCATCGGAATCGCCAGAGGTGAAACGCGGCTCCGGGAAAGGTCGGATCATAGGATATGACCTGATTAAACCTTCCTATTTTAAAAAAGCCCTCAGTGTAAGAGGAGGCAAACTCGATCCCGGCGAGAGGGTGAAGGGGTTTCTAGAGGTTGCTGGGATCCCCAGGGAAGAGGAACTCAAACTTGAAGCAGATCGCTGCATTAGCTGTGGTAACTGCACAGCATGTGGCTATTGCTGGTATTTCTGTCCGGATGCGTGCGTAGTTCTGATAGGTGGTAAACCTAATGAGATAATTTTCGAGACAGAATTCTGCAAAGGATGCGCTCTCTGTTCAACCTCCTGTCCGCGGGGATGTATCGTAATGAAGAGGGAAGAATGAGCAGAGAGATGATGATGGGGAGCGATGCGGTAGCCTACGGCGTTAAGCTAGCGAAACCGGACGTCATATCTGCCTATCCAATTACACCACAGACTCATATCATCGAAACACTTTCTGAACTGGCTCCCTTATGGGGAGGACGGTTCATTAATGTCGAATCAGAATTTTCAGCTCTATCAACATGCTTCGGGGCAGTCTGCGCCGGTAGTCGGGCGTTCACCGCAACCTCCTCTCATGGGCTCTTCATGATGCATGAGGTGTTGCACTATTTTTCCGGGGCAAGGATGCCTTTTGTTCTGGTGAATGTGAACCGCGCGCCTGGAATGCCTTGGAACATCTGGTCCGATCAATCTGACAGCATGGCGCAGCGGGATACGGGCTGGCTACAGGTTTATTGTGAGACATGCCAGGAAGCTTTGGACTCCATACTTCAGGGCTATTTCATTTCAGAAAGAGTCCTCCTGCCTGTCATGGTAATGATTGACGGATTCACTCTCTCCCATACTATGGAAGAATTGGAACTGCACGATCAAGAAAAGGTTGATCGTTTTCTGCCTCCTTATAAGCCCACGTTCAAGCTGGATATCGATGATCCAGTTACATTCGGAAATGCTGCTCCGCCTGATCACTATTATCGAATGCGCAAAGAGCTGCAATCAGCATTTGAAAAGAGCTTTCATACGATCGCTGAATGTCACCTAAAGTTCCAGGAAGAGATTGGCACTTCGTATGACTTCATTGAGTTATACCGGTTTGAAGGAGCTGAAACTGTTTTGATTGTTAGTGGGGCACTGACCGGAACCGCTCGTGTGGCTGTCGATATGATGAGAGATCAGGGGAAGCGCGTTGGTCTTCTAAAGATCCGGTTCTTCCGACCGTTTCCAGGTAGAGCTTTGGGAAAGGCATTGAACAAGAGCCAAAAAGGCATAGTTCTGAACCGAGCGGTATCTTACGGAGCGCAAGGAAGCCTTTCACAGGAAATCAAGGCCGCACTCTACAACTTGGAGAATAGAGCGCAGATTTATGATGTGATAGTCAGTTTGGGCGGGAAAGAAGTCTTTCCAGATACTCTCATTAATATTGTCGAACAAATAGAAAAAGATCCTTCCCATAAGGATGCTATGATCTGGCTATAGGAGGGTGCTGTTGTTGCAGCTCAAAGTTCCTCATGCTGAATATGTGAGTTTTGGAAATGTTGGATGTCCTGGTTGCGGCGCCGTTCTCAGCATGAGGCATGTGTTAAAAATATTGGGTAAGAAAGCAATAGTAGTGATGCCTGCATGTTGCTGGGGAATAATCGCAGGCCCTTACCCTACAACAGCGCTGCAAATACCGCTTCTCCAGGTTCCTTTTGCAGCCGGCGCCGCGTGTGCGGTTGGTGTAAGACATGCTTTAGACAAACAGGGAAAGAAAGATGTCCTGGTTATGGTGTGGGCTGGAGATGGCGGGACTTTTGACATCGGGCTTCAAGGCTTATCCAGCGCCGCTGAGCGAAATGAGGATATCCTATTTGTGTGTTATGATAACGAAGCATACATGAACACAGGAATCCAGAGAAGCTCGGCTACCCCAAGGGGGGCGTGGACAACAACCACTCCGAAGGGGGAAAAACTTCAGAAAAAGGATATCCTGAGAATAGTATCTGCGCATCGTGTCGCATATGCAGCTACAGCCGTAGTAACTTATCCGGCTGATTTCATGTGGAAGTTCCAAAAGGCAAAAAGCGCCAAGGGCTTTCGCTTCATTCATCTTTTGTCCTCGTGCCCACCCGGTTGGAGGATAGATTCCGATAATTCATTAGAAGTCACTAGAATGGCTGTAGAATCCGGCGTTTTCCCGCTTGTTGAAAGTGATGAGGGGGGACGGATGACATTGACTTACTATCCCTTAGAATTGCTGCCGGTTTCGGCTTACTTCAAGTCTCAGGGAAGGTTCAAGGGAATGGAGGATGTCGAGATACAAGTCATTCAGCGGGAGGTAACTGAAAAAATGAATAAACTAGGATATTCAAGAGAAATTGCGAAGATACAGGATATAGGACGGATACAGAAATTTATAATAGGGTAACAGATTGAACGACCTGCGAAGTTTTTAAATGATGGTAAGGAGGTCAGAGATGGCTACGAGTGACAGAGAACAGGGCATTGTATCGTTTCTAGAGGATGTTGTCGGGAAGAGGAACGTATCAACAAGCATTTTCGAAAAGATCAAGCAGTCCGTTGATCCGTTTCCATATCATGCCGAGAAAGACAAGCTTCCATTAGCTGTTGCGCTCCCTGAGAGCAAGGAGCAGATATCGGAGATCATGAAATTTGCTAACAAGGAAAGGATACCGGTGTTTGTTCGAGGATCGGGAACTCAGTTGGCCGGATCTTCCAGGCCCCATGTGCCGGGTATTGTAATTAACACTTCCCGCCTCACCTCATTTGAGATTATGGAGGATTACGGCTTTTTTGAATGTGGACCCGGGGTGAGAGTTGGTGAGGCTGGCGATATGCTTGCAGCTAGGGGCTGGTTTCTGCCGATTCTTCCTGGCAGCAGGGTTATCGCAAGCATGGGAGGGGTTATATCAAACAACACGAGTGGACACATCATTGACGCAGCGATAGGGAAGCTCGGAGATTACGTACTCGGGATCGAGGCAGTGTTGCCTACCGGAGAGATCATTGAAACAGGGACTACTGGGCTTCGAAAGCCGGCTGGGATGGATTTGACCAAGATGTTCGTAGGCGGGGACGGGATTATGGGCGTGGTCACCAAGATCCGCATGCGCCTTATCCCAATGGTTAAGCAATCTTACGGCATTGCCGTTTATCCGGACCTGAAGTCGATTGCTAGAGCTGTAAGAAACATGTACCTGGAAAAGGCCCCAGCCCCATTGTTCACTGAGTTTATGGATCAGAATGTCTCTAGGATTGCATTTGAGATAAAGGACCTTGAACCCCCACCAGGCCCTGTGATCTTTTTCGTTGCGATCGGGCAGGACAAAGAGGAAGCAGACAAGAAGATGGCGAAGGTCATGGAGGTTTTTAAGAAGGAAAATCCCATTACAGCCTATGCCATTACTGATCTGGAAGAATGGAAGAAAATCTGGGTGGCCAGGGAAGTTATCGCACCATATTTGATGAATAAGCTGCAAGGAAAGCTCATTGCGATTGAACTTGTTTCCAATCTGGCAAACCTCGAGGAGGCCATGGAAGAGGGTGCGCGATTTAATGAGGGAGTTCCCTATTTGCAGGACCTCACAAATTATTACTTCGGCCACATTGGTGCGTTGACAATGCACCCTACCTTCATCCTCCCACCGGAATGGGACGATAGCGTTATGCGTGAAATAAATAAGCACCAATTTAGGAAAGAGGCTGAATTCAACCTCAAATATAACACCTGTGGGGGCGAGTGGGGTCAGTTTTCAAAAAGGACGCCATTTTTCATCAAGAGATATGGAGAGACCAGTTATGAACTTGTTAAGAAGATGAAGGCGGTTTTTGATCCAAACAACATACTCAACCCTGGAATCTTAGAAGGCTATAGGTGATTTTGACAAGGCGATTTTGACAAGGGGAGGGAGCGCCATGAGTGGAAAAGAGGTCACAAAAGCATTTTGTGAATTTGTTCATCGCACAGATTTTAATGCTCTTCCAGATGAAGTGGTAGAGCAAACCAAGGACTACATTCTGGATTGTGTCGGCTGCACCCTGGCCAGTTATTCAGTTCCGGAAGGGGTGCTTATTGCTAAATTGGGGAAGGAGTTTGGGAGCGGAACAGAAGGGACCATATTACCAACCGGACAGAAGACATCGTCTATAGCTGCAGCCTATGTTAATTGCAAGTTATGTAACTTCATAGATTTTGATGAAACACTTTACAACTACTATCACGTAGGTGGTGTTCCTTTCTTTTCCGCTCTGCATGCTGCGGAGAAAACGGGTGCCAGTGGAAAAGACCTGATAACAGCGGTAGCCCTGGGTTATGAGTTCGCCTATCGTTTCTGCCAAAGCTACGCCCTGCTCACGATTAATGAAAAGGGGGGTGCCGACATTGCTAAAAGCTCAGGGTTTGGTTTCAATGCAATTGCTGGAGCGGTAGCAGCGGCAAAGGTCCTCGGGCTCGATGTGGAGGGGATTCAAAACTCAATGGGTATTTCTGGATACTATGTTCCTGTGCCGCTTATTTCCAAGTGGCTTTACACCAAGCCACTGGGAATTCAGAAATACCAGGACATGGGATGGTTCGCCTTTACCGGTCTGCTTTCAGCGCTTTTTACTAAAGATGGCTATGACGGAGATCGAAACATCGTGGACGACTACGGCGAATACAGCTTTTGGAAGGCCTTCGGTATGCTGGAGTTTGACTTCAAAGGAATCAACGAAAACCTGGGGAAAAGATGGGGTATCATGGAGATGGGAATAAAAACATACCCATGTTGCCGTTGGTTCCACACACCAATCTATATGTTTAAAACGATAATGAAAAAGCAAGGATTAGCGCCGGATGACATTATTTCGATAACAGTGAAGCTGCATCCTGCGGTGGCAAAGAGCGAGCTCTTTCAGAGTGTAAGTAGATGGGATGAATGGTCATTAAAAGACGCCGTCCACTCACAATTTAGTGCAGGGTATTGCCTTGCATGCGCTGCGTATGACGTTCCGGTCGGTCCGCAATGGCAGCTGCCTGAGAACCTCACGAATGAGCGTCTGGCCACTTTCTCCAAAAAGGTCAGCTCCGTGATGGACGAGAAATGCGAGCAGAAGATGGTAGCCTATTTAAAGTCGGGACAGCCAAAGGGCAAGCTGATGACTCAGGTTCATTATACCCTCATTGTCAATACGAAGAAGGGAATCTTTGAGGATACAGGCGAGTACATCTATGGGGATACATATGATCCAAAGCACCGCCTCGACAGGAATGAGCTGATCGATAAATTCAGGCGAAATAGCTCTGCCGTGTTGAACTGGAAGACTTTGGATAAGGTCATTGGGGCTGTCTACAGCTTGGAAGAATGCAAATCAGCGACCGACTTCACTGCTCTATTCGGATAGAGGATCTGTAGCCTTGTACGCATTGAATATGAAGCCTGCCTCAAGCAGGCTTAAAAGCAAAATAAACTCAGGAGGTTAATATGCCTGAACTAGATGAAATCACGAAAGAACTAATGAAAAAAATAGAGGATGCAACCAGGAAATGCTGGAACTGCAACTTCTGCATTTCCGTATGTCCTGTGTTTTCTAACACAGGCGGTTTTTATAGTCGAGGTGGGTCCGGCCTCACTCAGTCACTATATTACGCTGTTAAATGGGGGCTTCTGGATGGCCCGGACAAAGAAGAGTTAATGAGAAACATCTTTAGATGCACAACCTGCAACGCTTGCGTGGTTAGATGCAAGAGCCTTAGCGCAGGCATTCCCCTGATGGAGATCATTGGAGATGGAAGGAAACTCCTTGTAGAGAATTCCATCGGCCCGATGCCTGATCAAAGAAAGGTACTCGAGTCGGTGTTTATGTACGGTAATCCGTATGGCCAGGCTGCAGAGAATAGGTTGGCCTGGATTAAGGATCTCAAAGTAAAAAAACTCCCTCATGATAAAGCCGAGACGGTCTTGTTTATTGGCTGCTCCGCTAGCTATGAGCCTTCTCTACACAAGGTGGCTCGGTCTCTTGTAAATATACTTCAAACCCTCGAGGTTGATTTTGGGATCCTGGAAAATGAGAGATGCAGTGGCGACATTGCAATTAGGCTGGGAGACGAAGTCCTTTTTCAAGAGGTATCAAGCCAGAATATCGAGGCTCTAAATAATACCGGTTCCAAGACCATTGTTACTTTGAGCCCTCATGACTTCAACGTTTTTAGTCAGGACTACCAGGGCTTGAAGGAGAGATTCGAAATCAAGCACTACACTGTATTTCTCTCGGAGATACTGGAAAAGAAACACCCCGATTTCAAAAAAGAATTTGCATCAATTATTACCTACCATGATCCCTGTTACTTGTCTAAGCACCATAACATCGTTGAGCAGCCGAGGAAGATTCTTAGAACGGTGCCGGGGGTGAAGCTGGTAGAGATGAAAATGCATGGATTGGACAACCTGTGTTGTGGAGGCGGGGGAGGACGCATGTTCACAGAGGTGGAGGAAGAGAAAAGACTTTCCGACATGCGTGTAGGCCAGGCTTTGGAAACAGGGGCAAGCGTGGTTGCGACGGCTTGTCCGTGGTGTCACGTTATGCTCGAGAATGCGGTTAAGGATTTGAAGGTAGAAGATAAACTTGCAGTCATGGATGTAGCTGAGATTTTCGCGAGAGCACTAGGCTTTTAGAGAAACACTAGAGTCAATGTGGAGGATTGGGATGAAAATGAAACACATCAATTACATTGAGGAAACGCCGGTGGAGGTTAAGGAAGCTGGTGCTTACGGTATTAAGCTACGAACAGTAATCGGCGAAAAGGACGGGGCAAATAATTTTTTTATGCGGGTTGTTACATTTGACAAATCCGCAGCGAGTCCCAGTCACTCACATCCTTACGAACACGAGGTGTTCGTTCTCAGCGGCAAGGGCGTCCTCGCAGTGGACGGCAAAGAGGTTAATCTTAAGGCTGGAGACGTCGCTTATGTTCCGCCGAACGCCCATCATTGCTTCAAAACACAGGTACCGATGGAAATGATCTGAGTGATACCAAAAGCTTGAACTACATCTGGATGATGTAGAGGGGAGAGTAAAGGGGATTCATAAATCTCAGCGAGCAAAAAGGGGGGCTAGGATGAGTACAAAGAAAGGTGAAGGCTGGGGGAGTGCATCTACTTCTAAGGAGATTAACAAAAAGGCGTTAGGGAAGATTTATAAAGAAGAGGGAAAGATGAAATGGGAACCTCATCCTTTAAACGCGACAGTCAAATTGGGATATCTTCTTACGAAGAAGGATGATGGCGTCAAAGTTACATGTCTGCTGGCCAAGTTGCCTAAAGGCTCAGAAATACCTGAACATACACACAAGGTTCACGACATCCTTTTCCCCCTTTCAGGAAAAGGGAAGATCTGGATCAAGGGCTTAGGGGAGATGGAGCTCAAAAGAGGCGTTCTGGTAAGCGTGCCTCCAGATACAGCCCACAAGGTTTATGACATCACAGAGGATATGGAAGTCTACGATGTCTTTAGCGATGCTATTTTGTGAGGTAAGCGGGGTATCTGGTCATGACTTGCTTTGTGTTTCGAAGTAATGATGAGAAACAGCATGAAGGAAATGCCTTTCTACGAAAGAGTGATGACATGTTTTTCAGGGTTAAAGCCTGATAGAGCGCCTGTTTTGCCAATTGTAGGGGAATGGCGTTGTAAACAGTGTGGTTTGGTCTTTTCGGATAATACGAATAATGTCGGAAAGCACGTTTATTACCAATATTAATTAAACAGATACAACACCTGTGGGGTGATGGCCCTGAGTAAGCATACAGGGTCTGGAGTAAACGGTAGGGGATTTCTTACAGATCGAAAAGGAGGAAGTCAACATGAAGGCAAAGAGAAATGGAGTTTTCGTCAGGATGGGGCTCACAGTGTTTGCGGTTATTTCTTTTTTTGCATTGCAGACGTCTGTAACGGCGCAGGATAAGGCCATCAAGCTCAGGGGGCAGGCTGCGTGGGGCACCGGGATTGTGCAGTTGTGGGGACCAACCCAGAAGCTTGCTGACATGGTTAAATGCTACACAGATGGCAAAGTAGCTTTAGAGCTGCACACCGGTGGGGAGCTTGTTGGAACTCTTGAAGAATATCCATCCGCTGGGGCTGGTGCGTTGGATTTCGGTATAGGATGTCCGTGTTATGCGATGAACAGATCTTACGCATTGCCCTTTTACTGTGACTCACCTGGAAACGTGAGTGCAACAGAGAAGATTGTATGGCTTTATCACGGAGGAGGTCTGGAGATTTTTCAGGATCTCTTTCTGAAGCATTTCAATGTGGTAGCTTTTCCCTTCGGAATACTGACTTCAGAAGTTTTTCTCTATACAAATAAGGAGATCAAGACGTTGGCTGATGTCAAAGGGCTTAAGATGAGAGCAGCCGGTCTTAGAGCCGACATCATGAATTCTCTGGGAGGATCTCTTGTTGTCCTGGGAGCCAGTGAAGTTATCCCTGCTATGGATAGAGGGGTTATTGATGCATTTGAGGTGTCCAACATCGCATTGGGGCAGGAGGTCGGATACTTAAAGGCAGCAAAATATCTTTATTTTACGGCCGGGAAAAGCAATCACTCTATGCTTGTCGTGACAATTAACAAGAATAAATGGGACAGCTTGTCCGATCCTATCAAGAAGAAGATTGCTGCCGCCTGTCATGACACGACCCTATGGACATATGCTCAGGCCAGAGAGGCCGACGTTGTAGCTATGAAAACTGCGGTGGAAAAACACGGCTGTCAGTTGAAAATCATGCCTGAAGATGTAATGAAACAGTTTAACGAAGAATCTCTAAAGCTTTATGCAACAAAAGCGCAGAAGGACCCTGAAGTTGCAAGAGTATTGGAGTCGTGGGAGAAGTTCGCCACAGAGTGGGGTAAGTACGCGCCGTTTGTCGATTACCTGGATAGAACGGAAGGCTATTTTGGTCAGTCGATTCCTTATTCAGAAATGAAGAAACGGATAGGGAAATAAGGATTCACGATATTCGGCGATGCGTGTCTAAGCAGGAGATTTCCCCCTCCGACACTCCAGGCGGTTGAGCTGATTGTGGAGAGGGGGAAACTCGCGCCCCGAATACTGCAGTGTGTTCTGAGTCGATGGAGACTCTGATTCGGTGGCCGTATTGGCACGAGGCCGCTTTAGGCTGGGTCTTGGACGAAATACTTTGAAGGAGGCACGGGATATGGGTTTATCCAGACTTATTTCAAAGGCCAGCGAATTGCTTGCCAAGGGAAGTATGTACCTGATCCTTGCGTTGGTGTTCGTTGTCTGTTTTGACGTTCTCATGCGCTATCTATTTGGTAGACCTACCACGTGGTCCTTCGAGGCCGCAACACATCTTTACTCTGTGGCATTCCTCGTAAGCGGTGCGTGGGTTCTAAGCAATGATCGTCATGTCAAAGTGGACGTTCTGTATGTTAGGTTTTCTGAGCGGACAAGGGCGTTAATTAACGTTTTTTTCTACGTGGTATTGTTATTCCCTGTATGCTTCTTCCTGGTAAAAGACGGATTCGATAATGCTTATCTTTCATGGAAGATTGGCGAGGTGAGCAGAAGCAGTCCGCTTCACGAGCCTATATGGCCGCTTAAATTCTTCATTCCCATATCCTTTTTAATGCTTGGCTTGCAGGGTCTCGTGGGGCTGTGGAAGGAATTGGGATCCCTGTCGCGAAGCAGTTCACGAAGTCTTTAGAGAAGGGGGAATGAACAATGGACGTTGGAATGTCAGCGGTTATCCTGTTGTCGGTCATAGTCATCGCCATCATGATTGGGATACCTGTGACGTTTGCCCTGGCAGGGTTATCGGTAATTTTTGCGCTGTTCCTGCTGGGAGTGGATTTCATCAGGATGTTTCCTATTACTGTCTTTGGTATGATGACGGAGTATGTATTTGTAGCCGTACCCCTTTTCATTTTCATGGGTGCGATTCTGGAAAGGGCCGGTATAGCGGAGGGTCTTTACCAATGTTTTTACCTCCTGTTGGGAAGACTGAATGGTGGACTGGCGATAGCCACAATCGTTATGGCTACGCTGTTCGGGGCATGTACCGGAATAGTAGGGGCCGGTGTAATTACTATTGGTCTCCTTGCCCTGCCAAGCATGCTTTCCAGGGGTTATGATAGAGGGCTGGCCTGCGGTTCGATCTGTGTTGGCGGAGGTCTTGGAGTCATAATCCCTCCTAGCGTCATGCTGATTTTTTATGGTGCAACGAGCGGGGTTTCCATAAGCGACCTCTTCATAGCAGGCATTATCCCAGGAATCATACTGGCTGCTATGGATATTCTTTACGTAGGCGGCCGGGCTGCGTTACAGCCTCATATAGCCCCGGCGATATCTATTGAGGAAAGAAATAAGGTGGCTGGCCGAGATCTGTTTATAATGATTT
Source organism: Desulfatiglandaceae bacterium (assembly GCA_041753575.1). Classification (GTDB taxonomy): domain Bacteria; phylum Desulfobacterota; class DSM-4660; order Desulfatiglandales; family Desulfatiglandaceae; genus CG2-30-51-40. The sequence continues at coordinate 5,520 of JBGSUA010000111.1, read as the reverse complement.
GCAAGTCAATGCTGCCGCCTCTATTCCTTATCCTCGCGGTATTGGGAAGCATATTTTTCGGTGTTGCCGCACCAAGCGAAGCAGGAGGAATGGGTGCTTTGGGAGCCATGCTAGTTGCCGCGTTTTATAAGAAGCTTTCTTGGGCTAATCTTAAAGACTCGGCTATGGTCACCCTCAGGATCTCAAGTATGGTTCTTTTTATAGCATTAGGCGGCAAGATATTCGCTGCAGTGTTTCTGTCGCTGAACGCTATAGACTTGGTAAGAGCTTTCCTCGAAGCTATTCAATTGGGCCCTGATGGAAGTGTAGCCGTGATGCTTGCTCTGGTTTTTCTCCTCGGCTGTGTTATGGACTGGGTGGGCATGATTTTCATTCTTGTTCCTATCCTGGCTCCGATCGTCAAGGAACTTGGCGTGGATCCTCTATATTTCGGGATGTGTTTTTGCGTTACTTTGCAGATATCAAATATGACTCCGCCTTTTGCGTATTCTATTTTCTATCTGAAAGGAATAGCGCCCCCCGATCTGACTATTGGAGAGATGTACCGTGGGGCAGTCCCGTTCGTTTTTGCTCAAGTAGCAGCTACTGTAGTCATTGTTCTCTTTCCTGACCTTATATTGTGGCTTCCGTCGTTAATCAACAAGTAGAGTGGCAGCTCATCTTCCGGTTGGAATAGAGATGATTTATATGAAAATAGATAGTAATAGCGGCGCAGCCTGTCCCGGACCTCGATCCGGGAGCTGCTATCCAGTCCTTGTTCCGGCCTTCGCCGGAATGACATGAGGCATTTTCATGCTTCGTTGTGCTCCTTTCAGGGCATAGGTGTTAGTTTAAAAGATTGGAACAGATAAGACCGGGAACCAGTAGTGCAAAGCTGGGGCAGTGATAGTGCCAGTCGGGAGTAGAGATGCCCTCCATCTAGCAGTAATATTGCGACCAAAGACACCGGAGATCCGGAACAAAAGAGGAGAATGCTCTGGCTATGAATTATTGTCATACGTCATGATGTTGAAGATGTATTCTTTAAGAGCTTCAGGTAGCTCAAGAAAGATATTCAACACAATCACATCTCAATTAAAAATGGGCATATAGCCGGGCAACTCGGAGGAAGGCTTATTAATGAATATAGTGGTGTGTATTAAACAGACCTTCGATTCGGAAGCAAGAATACAGCTCACCAGCGAGGGCTCTATAGATGAAAGCCTGGTAAAATTCGTCATCAACCCTTTTGACGAATACGCCGTTGAGGAGGCCCTCCTGCTCAAGGAGGGAGCCGGTGGTGGAGAGGTGACCCTGATCTCAGCCGACCGAAGGGATCCTTCAGTCGCCCTCCGACAGGGCCTGGCGATGGGCGCTGACCGGGCGGTATGGCTGGACTGCAACAAAATCCCTTTCGTTGACCATCATGTCTATGCGCAAGCCTTGGCAGGGTGGCTAAGGGGGCGCAGCTTCGATTTGGTGCTTTGCGGTAAAATGGCTATTGACGATGGGGCCTCTGAGCTTCCTTCGCGGCTGGCGGGGGTCTTGAACATACCTCAGGTGACAACAGTGTCACAGTTGAGAATTGAAAACGGGAGAATGTTAGCAAAAAGAGATATTGAAGGCGGATTCGAGATGGTTGAAGTTGAACTGCCATGTCTTGTGTCGGCTCAGAAAGGGCTCAACATTCCTCGCTATCCCTCCCTGCGGAAGATAATGGAAGCTAAGAGGAAAACGGTGGAAAGAATTGAAATTGATCGTTCTGGAATTTCTCTTTCCGAAATAAACCCATTCGTTGAGATCGAGGAGTATATGCTTCCTTCGGCAAGGACCGCGGGCAGAATTTTGGAAGGTGATCATCAAACGATCGTTGCCGGGCTGTTGAGAATGCTTCATGAAGAGAGAAGAATTTTCTGAAAGGCGGGTTTGCGATGTCTATTTTAGTCTTTGCCGAACATAGAGGGGGGATATTGCGGAAGGCCGCGAAAGAGGCATTGAGCAAGGGCAGGACACTTGCTGAGCAAATGGGTCTCAAGGTGGCTGCGCTGATTATCGGAAGCGATATGGGAGGGCTTCCAGAGCAGATAAGTAAGTATGGCGTAGATGATGTATATGTGGCGGACGATCAATCACTGGCAATATACCAAACTGAGTCTTATGCGGCAAATTTACAATTAGTTATAAAGGAAATGAACCCGAAGGTTGTGATGATGGCGAATAGCGCGATCTCAAGGGATATGGCGCCCCTTGTCGCCGAGCGCATTGGGGCAGGGTTGGTACCTGATTGTGTCGAAATTACACTTAAGGGCGAGAAATTGTCGTACACACGTCCTGTTTTTGCCGGCAAGGCACTGGTGAGGATGCGGGTGAATACGCCCATAGAGTTTGTAACATTGAGACCAAATGCTTTTCCCGCGGTGGAATCTCCAACTTTGCCTCGAGTAAAACAGATTAAAGCTGCCGTGCCTGACTCAGGGGCCAAGACAGTGTGTGTCGATTTGCCTGAAGGGCAGGGCCCTGAGTTAACAGAAGCAGATGTGATTGTCTCAGGGGGCCGTGGTTTGGGGGATGCGGATGGATTTGCTCTGGTGAGAGAGCTTGCAGGGCTGCTTGATGCCGCAGTAGGAGCATCAAGGAGTGCTGTCGATGCGGGCTGGGCCGGACATCGCATGCAGGTCGGACAGACAGGAAATGTAGTCAGCCCAAAGCTTTACATTGCTCTGGGGATTTCGGGAGCAATACAACATATCGCCGGCATGGGAACTTCCAAGTGTATCGTCGCAGTCAATAAAGATCCTGAAGCGAATATTTTAAAAGTTGCTGATTATGGCATTGTCGGAGATCTCTACGAGGTAGTCCCTATAATGATAAAAAAATTAAAGGGGAATGGATAATAAAGTTTCCGACTATAAATATGATCAATATATATGAATATAATATGTAAATTATTAGTAGTCTATTAAAATCAACATTTTATATTAACCTTTACATACAAAAGAGGTCGTGAAATGGTTGAGAAAAGTAGATTGAAAGATAAAAGAGTGCTTGTCGTGGATGATGAAGTGGATATTTTGGAAGCGCTCGAAGAAATTCTCGATATGTGCATCGTCTATAAGTGTTCTACTTTTGAAGAAGGGAAGAAGGAACTTGAATCAGGGAAATATGATATTGTTATTTTAGATATTATGGGTGTGAATGGTTATAAATTGCTTGACATTGCCGTTAATAAAGGGGTTAGGGCTGTGATGCTGACAGCCCATGCTTTTAGTGTAGATGATACTATGAAGTCTTACAAGAAAGGGGCGGCACTTTATGTACCAAAAGACAAAATGGCCGATATTGCGTCCTATCTTGAAGATGTTCTAGCCGCTGAAGAGCAGAAGAAAAGTACTTGGTGGCGATGGTTGGACAGGTTTGGATCCTACTACGATGAGAAGTTTAAGAGGGATTGGCAATATAAGGATAAGGAGTTTTGGAAAACGTTTCCTTATGCCTAGTTCCTATTTCATGAAGTCGAAGACAGGATAATCACGAACTTTCGGGGTAAGGAAACCAGCCTTACCAGGTGAACTATATGATAAGAGGAGTATTTTATGTTACTTTCAAAAGAAGAGAGGCGGATGATTGGTGGGGAACTTGGTCCAGGCATACAAAGAGCTATGAAGCTCCTTGTCGAATTGGGGGAATCCTTTGATGCAGAGAGATTGGTGCCTGTATCCTACGCCCACATTGCTTATGACTTTTGCCCTGAGGAGTTCTGGAATCTTATGACTGAAGGGGTGCATCCCACGAGGCATAGGGTCACGACTCATCCTTCGTATTCACCTGAGATATGGGCAGAATGGGGCTTGCCTCTTGCTGACCGATGGATTGGCGAACATGAGCGAAAACTTAAGAAATTCAAAGAACTGGGTTGGCTCCGTACTGAGACCTGCGCAGAATACTTGCTAGGTATCTTCCCTAGGAAAGGTGATGTTGTACCGATGGGCGGGAGTTGTATGCAGGTAGCTAACAACAGCTTATTCGGTGCGAAGGTTGACAGGATGGGGATACTGATTTCACTTGCCGCTGCTGTCTGCGGAAGGACTCCTTTGATGGGGTTATTGCTCCCGGAAAACAGAGATGCCAGCTATCTCTTTGACGTTAGTGAGTTAGATATGGCTGATTGGACAACTTCTCATTATCACTGCCTCGGCTACTATATTGGAGACCAAGTGCCTGGATTCAAGCCGGTTGCTGTGAATGGGATACGACCCAACCTCCCATTTGACTTGGCAAGGGCATTAGTCATTTCCATGCCCACTTCAGGGGCTGTTACCTTGGCGCACATTGTGGGAACGACACCTGAAGCCCCGACTCTTGAATCGGCGCTTGGTAACAAGAAACCTGATCATGTGATCAAGGTTGGAAAGACCGAGATGAAGAAAACCTGGGAGAGGCTCAATGTCTGGGATAATGATATTGTAGAGCATGTGGCCTTCGGATGTCCTCATGCTACGATCGATGAAATCGGACGAATTGCGGTTTTGCTTGATGGCAAGAAGATCATGACGAGTATGTTAATTGGTGCCTCTGCCTCAGTTGAAGCTCTGGCAAGGCGACAGGGTTGGGCTGATATTATAGAAAAGGCCGGCGGGCACTTTTTGCCAACCTGCCCGTCTATTGGGAACCCCTTTACGAGAGCAGATATATCGGGTGACAGGCGCGCCAAGAGCGCCGCTACTAATTCCGCAAGAAGCGCTCACTACCTGGCGAGTGTGAGCGGAGCAAAGGTTTTCTTCGGGACTGAGGAAGATTGTGTCAATGCCGCTGTAAAGGGCAAATGGGGAGGGAGGATACCAAAATGGTAATAAAAGCTCATCCAGTCAGTAAAGGGAAAGCAGAAGGTGAAGCAGTGGTCTATGAGGGACCTTTTGCCTTTCTTGGTGATCTCAATCCAGTTACTGGGAAGATCTCTTTGCCGCGTCACAAACTGGAAGGTATGAGCTTGGCTGGCAAGGTGTTTGTGTTCACGACCGGCAAGGGCTCCAGTGGTTGTGATATGGCTGCGTGGGCAGCGAAGAAAAACGGTAATGCACCGGCGGCGATAATTTGCCTGCAAAGTGAACCGGTTCTCTCGGGGGCGGTAATTACCACTGGGATTCCCACTGTTGATAATCCTGAAAAAAATATATTCGATTTCATTCAAACTGGGGATTACGTGAAAGTGGACGGTACCGCAGGGCTTATTGAAATCGTTAAAAAGTAGGCCTACCAGGAAGAGCCATTATATTAAAGGCGCATGTAATAATGCCATTGCACGAGAGTCCGCAAAAAAGGAAGCATCAAAGCCTATTGTATTAAAATAAATCTTGCAAGGTAAACTGACAAACTCTGTATATGAGGTTTCTTTATAATGGTGTCAAGGTGGATGAAATGGCTGAAGCGAAAGTGAAAGGTAAGATCAAGATAGACAGGGAACGATGCAAGGGCTGTCTGCTCTGCATCGAGGTTTGCCCGAACCATCGGATCACGGTTGACGAGACCCAGAATAAGAAGGGA
>JBGSUA010000110.1:0-15588 GCA_041753575.1 Desulfatiglandaceae bacterium | reverse complement strand
CGGCGATTTTTTCAGCGGCTCAGGACCTAGCCTTGAAGCCTTTGCCGACAGGTTCGGCGTAAGGTTTTATTGTTTTAGGCCGGAGCTTGTCCTTTATACTGACAATTCTATCGGCTTCGGATTTCGCACCGATGTGGATCTGCTGCAATGAGCAATGATATGTATCATGATACACTGTTGTATCGGTATCATGATACATGTTTGGCCCTCAACCCAAGCAACCAAAGAACTTCCATACTATGTCATAATATGTGAACAATAGGATTTACCCCTATAATATGATATGATAAAAGGTATCCATTGTTACACGTTTATGAGCTCAGCGCCTTGACGATACTGGCTTTGGTGGCCGCAGGTCTAAAGACAGAACATGGGCAGCTCCCTAACATATTGATGTCAGATAGTTTATATCACTAATGAGATTTCCTCAGATAACGGCATGAAATTTGAATAAACCTTAAGAAGCTAATGAACTTCTCAAGAAAGGAGATAGATATGAGCAAGACGGAACAAAACCTTAAGGATGCCTTCGCGGGCGAATCACAGGCAAACAGGAAATACCTCGCTTTCGCGAAGCAGGCGGAGCAGGAGGGTTTCAAGGAGGTTGCGAGGCTTTTCAGGGCCGCAGCCGAGGCAGAAACAGTCCATGCCCACGCGCACCTCAAAGTATTGGGCGGCATTGGAAAGACCTCAGAGAATCTTAAGACTGCAATTGAGGGTGAAACCCACGAGTTCAAGAAGATGTATCCAGCTTTCATAGAAGAGGCTGAAAAAGAGGGCAACAAGGGGGCCGAAAGGTCTTTTAAATATGCAAACGAGGTGGAAAAGATTCATGCGGGTCTCTATCAAAAGGCTCTTGATAATCTCGGGAGGAACAAGAGTGTTGAATATCATGTTTGCTCTGTCTGCGGCATGACGGTAGAGGGTGACGCACCTGATAAATGCCCTGTGTGCGGGGCCGCAAAGAAGGCGTTTATGAAAATCTGACAAGGTTAGCCGGATGGCCCCGTAAAATAGTCTATATATAGGACATCATTCTATTTAATAAGGGAGGAACCAAGAGGTAAATGCATATGGTTTTGATCGCATATTTCAGCAGGACCGGAAAGACTGAGAAGATGGCAAACTATATTGCCGAAGGTGTTCGATTCACCGGTAATGATGCAGTGGTTAAGAAGATATCCGATATCTCCAATGAGGGTCTATTAGAGGGATATGACGGATATATAATCGGATGTCCCACATATCACCGGGACATGACGGCAGGCATGAAAACCTTCCTGTTCATGGCTGAAAGAATTAATCTTGTGGGAAAGATCGCGGGTGCTTTCGGCTCTTACACTCACAGCGGAGAGGCCTCTCCCATGATCTATGACACCATGAAATTCGTCTTCAAGATGGATACGGTGGATTTGGGTCCCCTAAGCCTTAAGGAAGCTATCATTGAAACAGGAGACGGCCTGAAGGCTTGCCAGGATTATGGAAAAGCAATAGGGGCAAAGTTGAAGTGATACAAAGGATAACCAGCTAAGCATAAAAATATCAGGAGTTTAATTGATATGGCAAGACCTGAAGACATGTGGCAGTGCCAGACTACCAACTGTGGCTATATTTATGACCCCGACAGGGGCGACAAAAAAGGAAAGATTCCCAAGGGGACAAAGTTCGAGGATCTTCCTGAGGACTGGAAGTGTCCGGTGTGCGGGGCAGGCAAGAGGATGTTCAGACCCCTTGCAGGACAAGGATCTGCGGCCTCTCAGAAGTCATGAAACAAGGAGGAAATATGGCTGAAAAACAAGGCAAGGTAACTATGAGGGGAAATCCCCTTACGCTTTCTGGTTCATTTCCGAAGATCGGAGAGAAGGCACCTGATTTCACCGCGCTCAAGAACGACCTCTCTCCGGCAGGGCTCTCGGATTTCAAGGGAAAGGTATGTATCATATCTTCTGTTCCTTCCCTCGATACGCCGGTGTGCGATATGGAGACAAGACGTTTCAACCAGGAGGCAGGGGATCTTGGGGAAGAGGTTGCTATAATAACCATAAGTATGGACCTGCCATTTGCCCAGAAGAGATGGTGCGGCGCGGCAGGTGTTGACAAACTCATCACCCTTTCCGATCACCGCGAAGCATCCTTCGGCCAAGCATATGGGGTGCTGATAAAGGAATTGCGCCTTCTTGCCCGTTGTATCTTTGTTGTGGACAAAGGAGGCGTCTTGAAATACATCCAGCTAGTCAGAGAAATCGCCGAGGAGCCCGATTACGCAGATGTATTGAAGGCTGCGAAGAGCCTCCTCTAGAACTCCGGTGCCTTCCGACGCTCTTCCATGGCCGGAAGGCATATCACATCCAAAGAGGAGCGGTTTTTTCCCTCTCAGGTATGTCCGCGAAACTTCTCAGATCTTCAAGATTAAAAGCTAAAGCATTCGCAAAATCTCGGTGGCCTTTTTTTCAAGCCGCTTGACAGAGATTGGATATTTGGTCTTAAGTTCCTGCGCGAAGAGGGACACCTTGAGTTCTTCCATCATCCATTTGAACTCCGCAGTTGCCCGCTGCCTTTCTTCTGAGAATGGGCGGCCGCAATCCTTATCTATCTCATTATACAATGAGATGACCCTCAAGAGGTCAGTTTCCTTTTCCATGTCCTTGGAGGGGTTATTGACGGCCCTTTGCGCTCTAATCATCAATGCCTTTATGTATCTTGGGAGATCCTTAAGTATGACGGGCCCATAAGATACTATGAAATCCGCGGGAACGAGTCTTGCCAGTTCTGCCCTGAGCTTTGCGCAGGCGGATAGGGCGGCGTAATTCCCTCTGTTCGCATTCTCAAGGTTGTCCAGTAACAGGAGGCAGTCTTGATAACCCTCCAGAACCGATAATATTGTTTCAATAATATGCCTTGCCCTGTCAAAGAGTTTCGGTCGCAGTTGGACGGCGTAACCTTCAAATTCTTCACAGCTTCTTGCCGGGATATTGAAGAGATTTCTGATAATCGCATCGAGGATCTGATCCTCAATGTAACTTTTTCCTCCCAGGTGAGTCGCAGCGATAAGGGAACATGCCTTCAGCGCTATGGTTTTTCTTATGAACCTTAGTTCTTTTGAAAACTTGATCCTGTAAAGGGCCTCAACGCCCTTTAGGTGGGCAATCTCAGCCTCTTTCCTGGAAGACAGTAATCTGAGCGAGATTGAGCCGTCGTCGTTCATCAGTGCTGGAAATACCAGGAGATTGTCTTCAATCAAAAGTTCTTCGGGAATGATGCCGAAATCCCAGGCCCTCAACTCCTCTTTCTCCCATTTTGCTTTTGCTCTTTGCCACGCGCTTGATTCCTCTATGGCCTTCGGAATGGTTTCGGCTTTTTCCAGCAAGGAAATGTCCCTGCCTGCGACAATTTCCCTTCCTTTTTGATCCAATATCCTGAAGCGAACCTGAAGATGTTCAGGAATCTCAAGATTAGCCCAGATTGCTGGAGGGATATCGAGTCCAAATCTATCATGAATAATCCGGGCCAGTTCGCTTATGAGGTCCTGGTCCGCCTCACTCAGGTCGCTCTGTATCTTGAGGGACGCTTCAGAGAGAAGACCCAGCCTTTTTCTGTATTCCTTGGGAAGCCCCCTGAGCAATGAGCCTATCTTTTCCTTAAGAAGCCCTGGGAGAGATCGTTCTAGGGCTTTTGCCGGAATTGAACGGGCGAGCACTGCCGGTATGGAGAGAGTGACGCCGTCATCTTCATGCCCGGGGGAAAACTTGTAGGTGCATAGCAGCCTCTTGTTACCTGTCGTTATTGAGTCTGGAAACATCTCCATGCAATTTTCATCGGGCCTCCATCGAATGAGGTCTTCTTCCTTCATCTTGAGGAACTCATCCTGACCAGCGTTTTTTATGAAAGTCTTAAGGGTTCTTATGTCACATACACCGGGAAGTCTTTCAGAATAAAACGCGGCCATTGCCTCTTCATCGGCGAGTATGCCCCTTCGCCTCACCTTTTCCTCAAGACCGGCGATCCTTCTGGTAAGCGCCAGGTTATGCGCGAGAAAAGAAAATTTCTCGGATATATCTCCCTCAACAAGCGCCGACTGGATAAACAACCTGTGTGATTCCTCGGGATCTATACGGCCGAAGGAGACGGACCTCCTTGCTACTATTTCAAGACCGTAGAGGCTTACCCTTTCGTATGCCCTTACTTCTCCTCTTGATCTTTCCCAATGAGGCTCAAAATAGCTCTTCCGGCAGAGGGATCCTGCCAGAGGCTCTATCCACCCGGGCTCTATCAGGGCGGCACACCTGGCAAAAACTCTTGAGGTCTTCACAATGGCTGCCGCCATGATCCATGGGGGCGGATGTTTGAAAAGGGATGAACCAGGGAACAGCATCATCTCTCTTCCCCTCGCACCTGTATAGAGATTCTTTTCCTTCTTTGTCGCTATGTTTGAGAGAAGTCCGCTTAGAATGGAGCGATGGATGGCGGCATACGCGTCCTTTTCCTTCATATGGAGGGAAGTGCTCTCATAGGTAAGCTTCTGCTCCCTGAGTATCCCCAAAATCTGTTCATGGACAAATATCCACTCCCTCATGCGCGCAAATGAAAGAAAATCGTCCCGGCAGAACTTTCGCATCTGATTCTGAGTTCGAAGACTCTTGAGTACTTTTTGATACTGGTTCCAAATTGCGAGCAGGCTCATGAAATCAGAATCAGGGTGGTTAAAAGGGGCATGGACGCTGTCGGCTTCCGCTGCCTTTTCGCTCGGCCTCTCTCTGGGGTCCTGTATGCTCAGAGCAGATGCGATGGCGGCTACCTCACTGACGCATCCTTCAGAAGCTGCCTCAAGAAGCATCCGGGATATACGCGGATCGAGAGGGAGTCTTGCCATCAAGCGGCCCCGTTCCGTCAGTAAATACTCATTGCCTTCTTTCTCTATGGCATTGAGCTCAAGGAGAACTTTGAATCCGTCAGTGATGCTTTTCGGTAGAGGCCTATCCAGGAAGGGAAATGAGTTTATATCCCCCATCTTCAAATAAAGCATCCTAAGTATCACCTCGGCAAGGTTCGCCCTCATTATCTCGGGAGGCGTGAATGCAGGACGCGATTCGTAGTCTTCCTTTGTATAGAGCCTTATGCAGAGACCGTCTCTGACCCTGCCGCAACGGCCCGCCCTCTGGTCGGCGCTGCTTCTTGCTATGGGAGTTACAGGAAGGGCGGTCATCCGGGACTCCGGGATATATCTGGATATCCTCGCAAGCCCTGTATCTATTACATATCGTATATCCGGGATGGTTATGGATGTCTCGGCGACGTTGGTGGCGACGACAATCTTGGCTCCCTTTTCGGAGAATATGCGTCTTTGCTGGGGCGCGGGAAGTCTCGCGAAAAGAGGAAATATGCTTACGCCCGTGAGCCTCTGTCCCTCAAGCCTGTCGCATGTCTCCTTTATATCCAGCTCGGTCGGCAGGAAGATAAGTATATCCCCGGGCGCCATTCCCTGCCGAATCATGTTGACGGCTTTGATCGCCATATCCACATAGGTGACGTCTCCCTGCTCTTCAAGGTATGGATCAACGGGAAGATACTCAAATTGAATTGGGAAAAGCCTGCCCGATACATCTATGACCGGGGCATCATCAAAGGCCTCTGAGATCTTTTCCGTATCCATGGTGGCGGAGGTAATGATAAGCTTTAGATCGGATCTCTTTGAAAGGATGGTCCTCAGATAACCCAGAATGAAATCAATGTTCAAGTTCCTTTCGTGGGCCTCATCAATAATCAGGGTGTCGTATTCAAGAAGGAGCGGATCGCTTTGGATTTCCGCGAGGAGAATCCCGTCGGTCATTATCTTTATGCAGGTATTGGGACCAATTTTTTGGGTGAAGCGTATCTTCATCCCCACTGAGGCTCCGAGCTCCTCTCCCAACTCCTCAGCTATGCGGCTGCTCACTCCATAGGCTGCTATCCTCCTTGGCTGAGTGCAGCCTATCATTCCGCTGAGACCCCTGTGGGCTATGATACACATTTTTGGTATCTGGGTGCTCTTACCTGAACCGGTTTCACCTGAGACGATGACAACCTGATTTGTCTTGATGGATTCAATGATCCTATCGCTGAGGGATACGATCGGGAGGTTGGCGGGGAAATCCAATGAGGGAAGGGCGGCTTTGCGGGACTTGCGCCTTGCAATGGATTGCCAGGCGAGTCTTTCGATGCCCTTAATATGATCGGCTATTTCCAGATCTTTTTTTTCAGGATCCTGAATCGAGGTTATCTTCTCAAGTACTTCCCTTATCTTCACTCGATCCCTCGCCATCATGGCCGGCATCCGGCTCAGGACCTGCTTGATCCGCGCTTTGAACTTAACGTCAGGGGGATTCACAGAGGGATTACCTTTTTCTGAGCCGCGTAAGCCAATCTCTAAAAACTTCGGCAAGTTTTCTGCGGATCCGCACGGAAATGAAAAGATCGCCTGACTCTCCTCCCGCTTTTCCAGGCGCTCCCATGCCTCTCAGCCTTATCTTCTGGCCGGCCCTGATGCCGGGTGGAATGCTCACGATCAGCTCCTTGGCCATTCCCCTGGGAAAGTATTTTATCCTGCCACCCCTTAGCGCGAGCCAGGCAGATATGGCTATCGTATCCGAAAGATCTTTTCCTCTCTGAGGGGTTATGTGTCTAAACAAATTTCCAGTGCCGAATCTAAAAAAGAAAGATGTCTTGGCCGGCCCCGTTTTTACAAAGGCAAATCGCCTTGCACCTGGCCCGTAGAACTCCTTAAAGACCTCCTCTGCACCCCTGAAGCCGAAGTTCCGGCAGATCTCTTCGAAAACCTGGTTCACGTCCGAGCCCTTGAATATATCATCCTCTGAGCGATGCTGCCTGAAACGGCCATAGGCGGTATCACCGAAATGACTCCTGAGAGAGTCGTATTCCTGTTTTTTTGTGGGGTCTGATAAAACAGCATAAGCCTCGTTTAGATCTTTCATCCTGGATATGGCTTCGCTGTTTGCAGGATTTCGGTCCGGATGCCAGCGAAAAGCAAGTTTTCTATAAGCCTCTTTCAATTGCTGCGCACTGGCATCAGGTCTTACGCCAAGAATCTCATAATAGTCCTTATTTCCCATGGAGCTTTTGTCAATAAGGGAAGGGCGCTGAAGGAGGTTTCACTGCCCTAGTCCTCCTCCAGGATCTTGAAATAGTCCTCAGGCATTCCCGGTTTTCCAAGAATCGAAAGATTAGGCACCGGATAGCGATACGCGCCCTTTTTTCGAACGTATTCAAGGCCGTCAAGGAAGTCGGGAATTGCATTAAAGGGGAGGGCAAAGGATACCTCATGGTCCTGAGTCCCTGCAAAGACCCTTTCGCCAGGCCCGGGGATGAGAAAGGTGGGCTCCTGAGACTGCACCACGCCGGCAAGCCATGCTGAACAACCAAACCGGCCGGTGCTGATTGAAGAGATGCCACGTCCTTTGCGGAAATTGGCCGCATGTATGAATGTCAATATCTGGGCAGGGTTGCCGTAAATAACAATCACATCGGGGGTGAACTCACACCTGTCCAGTGGGGATATCCATACCTCTTTTACACTATCCATGGGCCATCTTGGATAGGCGGACTCCATGGCCATTGCGACGTCTTCTCTGTCCTGATAATAGGAGGCAAGGTTCCCTTGAAGAAAGCGCTCGGGCCTGGCCATTCCGAGAAGAACCGGAGGAATAGGACAGCCGTGATCTCCCTTTTCAAATACCATTGACCAGCCTATAGTGCGAGCAATGGTCACCCCCTGGCACACGGCTATGGAATGGCCCATATCTGCTAACGGTCTTCTGGCCTTCTGCGGGATAGTTTCCCCCGCGCGTGCCAGCTTTATTCCGACTGGCAAGTGGGTTATCCTGACAGAATCCAGCACACGTTCGGATAAAGTCTTCCAAATTGCATTCAATCTAAATCTCCTTTCTTGAAATGCCTTCCCCGTGGGCAGGGATATCAAAGGCATGGTTTCAGTTCATATTGATGGCTATTGCGCCCCTTTCTCAATCTTTTTGTTCATCTCGCCCATAATCTTTTCAAGCCTCAACGCCTCTTCGAGAATCACTCCCACATACCTGCTTCCTTCCGAATCGGGACTTAGGCTCTTAGCGAGTTTTCTCACGAAGCCGCCTACGACCATGAGAGGGTTTCGTATTTCATGCACTACTGCCTGAAGGATATCATTCGGCGATGAATTCGCATTATCAAGGGTTTCTATGGTAGGAAGGCTCTGCGGTTCATCAATCGGGCAGAGCGAAAGTCTCTGAGAAATCCTCATGAGCGCTGAATTAGCCTTTTCGAGGAGCACTACGACATCCTTGTCATGGTCCACCCGTATCTTAAGGTGGGCGCCGATTTCCTCAACCTCATCCAGGACAGTGGAAAGTATTTTGTTGATGTCCTCGTGCGAGATAGCCGCCTCGTTTGCCGCACAGCTTATGGAAGTCTCAAGGTCTTCTTTATCGGATGTGAGCATCCTGGCCATGAGGGTGGCTACATCGCACAGGAAGAGAAGGGGTTCCTTCGTTTGGGACGTGGCTGAATCTCTCTTGATGCCCGCGGTCTGGCAGATGATAATTTTCTCGGGGAATGACCACTGGGAAAGCACGAATCTGCCTACTCTTCTGTGATCAACCCCGAAGTTTTCCCTCTCCCAAGCAAGCATCGCCTCAAGTTCCTCAAGATCAAGGGGGGGATCGCTCACGCGGTCCTTAATGAAGAGATCGAAGAAGACCAGAAGCCCTATTTCCTCAAGGAGCGCAGCGATAAATGCCTCTTCTGGATGCACGGATCCCAATCTGGCGGCAAGGGCTTTGGCTATCAGGGCCCTGTAAAGCGAAAGCTTCCAAAACTTCTCATAGTCCATGGCTCCTTTAATAGCCATGGGAAAGGTATCCCTCAGGGAGATGGAAAGGGCCATTATTCGAACCCTGTCAAATCCCAGTTTGACAATGGCTTGCGTCAGGGTACTTATTGGATTGCTTGCCTTGAAAAACGCGCTGTTGGCAAGTTTAAGAAGCCTTGCGGACAGGGATGGGTCTCTTTCTATTACCCCTGCGAGTCTTGATGCGGGAATGCCCTCCTGCGAAGCCATTTCCACCGCCTCCATCGCAACCGGCGAAAGTGCCGGCAGATTGTAGCCCGCAGATATCGCGTTCTTTATGACAGTCTCAAAATGCTCCATTGCTTTATCCCTATTACAAGTTGCCGCATAAATGCGTTTAGCGCCGATCCCCACCATACCTTACCGGGGTAAGGCTCTATGGCGAAACTCTCATCATAAGGGTATGGTCAGATGCCTTTACCCCGTATCAGACTTTGTCACTGCTGAATGGAAGCGAGGGCATCGGCCCAGCCCACCGCTTCCGTGTAGCATTGAGGCACAACCTCCTCACCCAACCGCAAGTGCTGTGCCCTTTCGTGGAACTCTTCCCAATGTCCTTTTTCATAAGATGTAACGAGTGCCAGGAAATCAGCAAGACGCCCTTCTCCTCTAACAAGCGCAGTTTTTATGGACTCGGAAAGCGGGAGTCTCCCCATAAGATCACCGATATCCTGATCAAGTATGGCATCAATCAGCGAAAAAAGACCCATAGTAAATACTTCTGCTTCATTATATTTATCGTTGATATGTCTGGCTATTAATTCAGCAAGTTTAGCGCGTATAATTGAAGTCCTGATAAGCTCATCCGGTTTGCCGGGAGCAAGCTTTGCTACAACCATCAGTGATATGAAGCGCTTCACTTCCTTTTCTCCAAGGAGTATTAATGCCTGTCTTATTGAGGATATCTCATTAATACGTCTGAAGAATGCTGAATTTATGTATCGCAAGAGCTTATATGAAATTGAAATATCCTGTAAAATATGCCTTTCCAGCCTGGCGAAATCAAAGCCGTCACTGTTTGCCTCTGCAACAATCTGGAGAAGATTCAGTGTGGAGGTAGGGATATCTTTGCCTTTTACAATCTGAGGTTTGGAAAAGAAATATCCCTGGAAATATTCAAAGCCCATGGAGACAGCCTGATCGAACTCATCCTGCATCTCGACTTTCTCAGCCAGGAATTTTAAGCGCTTGTTCTTAGGCAGATCTAGCAGTATAGCTTTTATTTGATCTAAAGGTGTTGATCTAAAATCACATTTTATTATATTTACGATATCTATAAAAGGTTTAAGTTGTTTGTCATAAACGAAATCATCGAGGGCCAGTTCATAGCCCGAAGCGCCCATCTCACGACACGCAGCTATAACCTCATCGGTTGGATCAACGTCCTCCAGGATTTCAATTACTATCTTCTCCTTGGGAAACATCGTCGGAATCTTTTTGATGAGAAGACCTTGCGTAAAATTGATAAACGCCTTTTTCTCAAACACCAGTTGATCCATCCCGATGGAAAAAAAACTGTTGGATAAAACCTTCGAGGAGGCCTCCTCTCCGTCAATGTCAGGGAATAAATTGGAAAAACCATCTCTAAAAAGAAGTTCATATCCGTAAGTTCTCTGGATTCGGTTAAGAATAGGCTGCCTTGCAACGAAGACATCCATCTATCATCCATCCTAACGGGCAAAGACTTAAGGTCTCAGCCCCTGGCAAATGATTTATTTAGAATGAGAACAAATAATCTTGATTGCTAATCTATATTGAACAATAAGCTATTTGTCTATTTTCAGTGGCCTCACTCTTGACTATAAGGTAACATCCCTCAGGAAGCAATAGGATAACGGAATCATTCAGAGTCCACTCCCTATGCTGCTTGATATTAGCGAGTGTCCATCCGTAAATGAGATAGTTTCGTCGAGTTCAAGGCGGGCAATGATTTTAACCACAGGAATACATTGAGGTATTTCGAGGATTAAAATTTGAGCCCAACGCCGAAATCGGTGAAAATAGCCATTTACGGATGGACAGTAGCGAATCCAGGTGCACTATCTTATGCCATGCATTCGATCATTCTTGATTGTTCAAGAAACCTCGCTAAGTAGTTTTTATTTAAAAAATATTTTGGCTTGACACATGCGCAGTAAATGCTAAAGTATTCATAAAACTGTTCAATAGAAGGCAGAACAGCAAGACTTTATCTATGAATAGGAGATTTCTACCATGGCAGAGATAATGACTACCAAGGAATTGGCTAAATATCTCAAACTTCATGAAATAACGATCTGCAAGTATGCGGCGGAGGGAAAGATCCCAGCCATCCGCATTGGCAGGGTATGGCGTTTTGATAAAGAGGCCATTAACCGCTGGATCAGCGGAGAAGAAAAAAAATAGTAACTTCAGCAAGCGGAGGATGATTTTTTATCTAGCTGCCTTTATCGCCGCAGTCATGGCATGGTGCCAAGGGGGCTATGCCATGGCCCACGAAGGCGCACCTGTTGTTTTTGGTGACACCACACGTGCCGGAAACATTATCGAGATCCGACCGGTGGCTACACCTGAGAAAAGCGGTGATATCCTCTTGAAAGCAATTAGGGATATCGAAGCGCCATCTGCTAACCAACCCTATCTGATACGATTAAGCCCCGGAACATATTTTCTTGGAAGTAGGCCGCTTAGACTTCGACCTTTTGTGGACATAATCGGATCTGGCCCAACCACCTTGATCAAGGGCTCTGTGCCCGGAGAGGGGATAGGGTTGGTCGTTGGTACCGACAATTCCTCCCTCAAGTCGCTAAGCATTGAAAACAGGGGCAGCGGGCCCACAGTAATCGGCATATATAATCAGGCGGTATCCCCAAATCTGAGCGATTTGAATATTATCGTCTCAGGATCAGGGGAATGCACTTATGGGATATGGAATTCTTCTGCAAATCCCGCGATGGAAAATTTGACGGTCAAGGCCGTGGGCTCCGCCTTTAACCATGGTATCTTCAATCAGCAGTCCTCCCCTAAAATGATCAGCGTTAGAGCAATGGCCTCTGGAGGAGAGGAGGCCTTTGGAGTCCTTAATCTTTATTCATCCCCTTCAGTCTTTGACCTTGATATCGTGGCGAAAGAGGCTTCATCCTTTAATGTCGCCCTCTGGAATGTCAATTCAACCCATGAAATGCACAGAGTTGCCTCTAGTGCCTCTGGAGGTGATCAAAACATTTCAATCTATAACATATCCACTGATGCCATTATGGATCAGATAAGCGCAAGGGCATCCGGAGACAGCGGCAACAACTTTGCTATTAAGAACGTCGGCGCTTCGCCTGTTATGTTCAATTCTACGGTTGACGTATCAAATGGCGGGTATGGGCTATATAACATCTCCTCATCACCAAAATTGTTTAATGTCCTCGTTTCCGCAAGAGGTGGGAAGACTGCCGCTGTCGGTATCTTCAATGCCGGCGAGGGAAACAGGGTAAAGGCCGACCGATGTACTATAGGGGGATCTTCGGCAAGCGTATTTTCCGATGCTTTGAGCGGCTTTGATTTTGGGAGCTGCGCTCTGGAAGGGCCTGTTTCAGGGGATGGAGTATTCCACTGTGCTTTCTGTTACGGGGAGGACCGGACTGCCCTTGACTTAAGGTGCAGATAATTATTCGCGTAATATCCCAGCTTTCTTAAAGAAAATCATGGAAAGGCTGCGGCCTTTTGCGTATTCGTCTCAGGAGGGTAAGAGGGACTGCCTCCCTCGTGATCAGATACCTTGAAACGACGTGGAGAGAAAACCTCGATAGCCTATTTCATCTCCTCTCACGGTCTTGGACATGCCGCAAGGGCCTGTTCAGTGATGGAAGCCTTCTCCTTGATTGAGGCTAATATAGAGTTTGATGTCTTTTCAAATACCCAGCCTCGATTTTTTGAATTGTCCCTTTCCCATGCCCCTGTTTTTTTGCCAATGGAGACGGATGTAGGACTTAGCCAAATAGATCCCTTTAATGAAGATATATCCAAAACTATCGGCTTACTTGACTATTTTTATCCCCTTCAAAAGGAACGTATCGAGCAGGCCGCGTCAAGACTTCTTGAACTTGGGTGCAGTATAGCTGTTTGCGACATATCGCCATTAGGAATCGCCGCAGCGGCAGAGGTAGGCATACCGTCTGTGTTGATTGAGAATTTTACATGGGACTGGATATATAAATCATATCTTGATGAAGAGCCGCGGCTTGAGCCGCACATTGAATACCTTGAAAAGATTTTCTCCACGGCCCGTTATCGTATTAAAACTGCGCCCGCTTGTTTTGGTGGGGCTGCAGACCTCACAGTAACCTGCGTTTCCCGCGTGCCTGGAAGAGGGCGGCATGAGACTAGAGAGATGCTGGGCATAGGGGAAGAAAGCCTCATCATCCTTCTTACTGTTGGAGGAATGGAAGGACAGATAGCGGTGCCGATAGAAGCGTGCGATCTCAGGAAAACGTATTTTCTTTTTCCAGGGCAGAACGGACATAAAAGAAGAGAGGGAAACCTTATCTTTATTTCTGGAGACTCAGAGCTATTTTATCCGGACCTGGTGGCCTCAAGCGATTTGATAATAGGTAAGATCGGCTACAGTACCCTTGCGGAGGCTTATAATTGCGGCATACCTTACGGCTACGTGATACGCAAAAGGTTCCCGGAATCCTGGCTGCTTGCTTCATTCCTGGAAGACCATAAAAGAGGCGCGGAAGTGGAAGAAAAGGCGTTAAGAGACGGAACATGGCTATCCGATATTGATAAACTCCTATCCCTTGGCAGACGGCCGCCGAGGACACAAAACGGCGCGCTGGATATAGCTCGATTTCTCCTTTCCATTCTGGAGAAATAGTCCTTCCCAAACAGGGATTCTTCTGAAATGACTTCTGCTCGGCTCCTCACCAACCCCGCTAATCCATATTCAAAGATTAAATGCTCAGCGGAGCCTTTCAGTCTTAGATCCCCTGCATCAGCCTTTAGTGCACAATTCCTTGTGCCTTGCTGCAAGCTTCCAAGTGCACGATTGGCTTTTACTAAGTGCGAATATTGAATGCCTGCAACAAGGATTATAGATATTATCATAGATATGATATGATGTAACTAGTTGAAGTTAGATTATTATTTTATATTTTTGTCGCTGTCGTCGAAGCTTTTTGGCGCTTTTAGTCGCCGGACGGCATGACTGTTGTAATGCCTAGATGGATCTAAGCAAAAAATGCCCCTATTTCAATCCAGTTACAGGGAGGTTGTATTGCGATGTATGCAGGCCATGGGCAGGTTGAGAGATCCGCGGGCGAATCGAGATGGACAGAGGAAATCACCAGGCGAGAACCCAATTATCCTCTGACCCTTTTCAGGCACGAGAACGCTCTTCGTATGCCGTCCAATGGAAAAGCTGTTGAGTGCGATTATCTTGTAAACAGGATCAACTATATTCACTTCGCAGGGAAAAAGGCATTCGCTGTGCTTAATCATCCCAGACACAGGGCTTCCATAATGGTAAATGTCTTACCGGAACCCTGTAACGGAAAGGAGATTGTCCTCAAGTGGGCGGATGAAACATTTCAGGGAAACCGTGCCCATGAGTTTTCCCTAAGGCACCTCCTAATTGATGATCAGCGAAACCTTCTTGTTGTCCCCGCTCAGATATCTCACAGGCTGGAGAATGGATTCGGACTCAACCTGCCATGTGAATGCTATGTTTCAGGCAGACGCAGCGCAAGGAGATATCAATCATTAGGGGTTGACGCTGAGATACTGCAGGATGGATGGATGGCAGCAGGATCAGTGATTGATTTCAACTCTAAGGGAATAAGAGTGAAAGTTAGGCCAGCTAACGCAAATTCGCTTCATTGGTTTAACTGTGCAGAACCTGTCACGCTTAACCTTAAAAGAGAAGGCAGGATGTTTTTCTCAGGCATGTGTAATTGCGCCAGAAGTGAAGCGGGCCATGAGGAGAGGGAGTTGCTTATAACCCCCAATCCGTCCTCTGTAAAAAGGTTTCCAAAAAACCAGACCCGTAATCCACGTCAGCAATTGGTTCCCGCCCCTATCATCTCCTTTTTGCATCCACTGATGAATAGACGGGTTAATTTCACGGTTTCGGACATATCCACCTCCGGCATGTCCGTATTCGAGTCACAGGAGGAGGCATGTCTTCTGCCGGGTCTCATAATAAACGATCTCTGCATAGAGGTGGCTGGAGGGGTGAAAGTTCAATGCACTGCCCAGGTCATTTATAGAAGCGATGATAATGATAAAAACGTGAAGTGCGGCATTGCGATTCTGGATATGGATATCAAGTCCTATAGTAAATTGAGCCGTATATTATCAAACGCTCTTGATCCTCAATCGCATATTTCGAGAGAAGTTGATATCGAAAATCTATGGGAATTTTTATTTAGCAGCGGATTCATTTATTCCTCTAAATATAAAATATTAAATAATTGTAGAGATTCATTTAAAGAAACATACAGGAAGATCTACAATGAAGAGCAGGATATAGCAAGACACTTCACCTATGAAGAAAATGGAAAAATATATGGTCATATATCCATAATAAGAGCCTATTCCAAAACATGGATGATCCACCATCATGCGGCAATAGCCCATGATAAGAAACGGCCCGGGTTCATCGTGCTGAAACATCTCATGCATAATCTAAACGACATGCACAGACTCCCCTCTGCCAGAAT
>JBGSUA010000109.1:0-7595 GCA_041753575.1 Desulfatiglandaceae bacterium | reverse complement strand
TGACCGAGCAGATCATCAACTCCCTTTCCAGGATCGACAAGATGCTTGTCATCGCCCGAAACTCCACATTCGTCTACAAAGGAAAGCCGGTCAAGGTTCAGAAAGTGGCCGAGGATCTGGGGGTGCGGTATGTGATGGAGGGAAGTGTCCAGAAGTCCGGGGACAGGGTACGGATCACGGCGCAGCTTATTGATGCTTTAACAGGTCGTCATATCTGGAGCGAAAGGTACGATCGGGAACTTAAAGAGATCTTCGCTCTCCAGGATGAGATCACCATGAAGATCATCAACAGCACGAGGGTGGAGCTAACCGAAGGGGAGCAGGCCCGCGTCTGGATAAAGGGAGCCACGAAGAACCTGGAGGCCTTTGAAAAAAACATGCAAGGCGTTGCCTTCCTAAGGCGCAGTACGAAAGAAGAAAATGATACGGCACGGCGGTTGTTCGAAGAAGCGATCGCCATTGACCCAAATTACATATGGCCTGTCGTGAACCTGGGCTTCACTCACATGTGGGGTGCGAGATTTGGCTGGAGTGAATCTCCGGCCAAATCAGTTAAGACGGCGTATGAATTGGCGCAAAAGGCACTCGCTATGGATGACTCGAATGATATCGCCCATTCATTATTAGCGAGCATCTACGCCATCAAACGTCAGTATGACAAAGCCCTTCCTGAGGCGGAACGGGCTGTTGCTCTCAATCCCAATGGATCGGAGGCGTATCTTTTTCTGGGGGGGATCATCGGTGTCTCGGGGAGATGGGACGAAAGCGTTTCCTATATCCAGAAGTCGATCAGGCTCAACCCAATTCCTTCGGCATCGAGTTATTATATATTAGGGAGGAGCTATTTCATGCTGGGACACTATGATGAAGCAGTAGTAGCGCTGAAGAAGGCTCTGCAGGGGATGCCTGATTCTTTAGTGCCCCACATATTCCTTGCCGCATGTTACAGTTCAATGGGACGCGATGCGGAAGCTGCCTCTGCGGCAAAAGAAGTTCTCCGTATAAATCCCAGATTCAGTGTCGAGTCGCATGCAAAAACGCTTCCTTACAAGGATAAAGCCGACATAGACCGGGAAGTAGCTGCCCTGCGAAAAGCGGGACTCAAGTGAGGTGACATAAGTAGATCCGGGTTCCGTAAGTCCCTCCATTCTGGAAGACAGGTTCACCGTGTCCCCCACAGCCTTGAACTCCACCCGGAGGTTGTTGCCCAGGGTCCCCACGACCACAGGACCCGAGTGGATGCCGATCCTCATCTTGAGAGGGGGGATGCCCGTCGCGCTCCTGTCTGAGCTTGTCGCTGAACTGGCCATCTCCCTGTGAATCGCCAGGGCGGATCTGATTGCCCGCTGCGGTGCGTCCTCCAGGGCGATCGGAGCCCCGAACAGGGCCATGATCCCGTCCCCGGTCATCTCGTTGACCGTGCCTTCGTATTAATGAATAGCATTCGTTAAATACCTGTTCCAGTGTACCTCACAGCATAACCTTTTCCTTCGGAGCCCGACATGGAATGGAAGCATTTGCAGGGTTATCAGATTGAGCCTCCCTGGGGATTTGAGATCCCAGAGGAACCTTTTATGTTTTTTGGGGAGGTGATCTCATGACCACACAGGAATTCAAGAGAAAGCTGAGCGCGATTTTCAGCGCGGATGTGGCCGGATACAGCCGCCTGATGGGAGAGGATGAAGCAGCCACCGTCAGGACACTTGAAGCCTACAAAGAGATCATGTTCTCCCTCATCAAACAGCATCGGGGCCGGGTGATAGACTCCCCCGGGGATAACCTTCTGGCTGAGTTTGCCAGCGTGGTGGATGCCGTCCAGTGCGCGGTGGCGGTGCAGAAGGAACTCCAGGCAAGGAACGCCGATCTGCCTGAAAACCGAAGGATGCAGTTCCGCATCGGGATCAACCTGGGGGATGTGATTGAGGAAGGGGAGAGGATCTACGGGGACGGGGTGAACATAGCAGCCCGGCTTGAGTCCTGTGCGGACCCGGGAGGGATCTGCGTCTCCAAAACGGCCTTCGACCATATCGAGAGCAAGCTCCCTCTGGGGTATGAGTTTCTGGGGGAGCAGCAGGTTAAGAACATTGCCAGGCCGGTCGGTGCCTATCGTGTCCTGATGGATCCGAGGGTGACGGTTGCCGGTGTAAAGGAAAAGAAACATCCAGTGCCTGTGTGGCGCAAAAAAAAGATGCTTGCCGCTGCATTCGCCGCTCTCATCGTAATCATTGGGGCCGCATTCTGGAACTTCTATTGGCGTACCCCGAAAATTGAACCGGCTTCCATTGAGAAAATGGCCTATCCGTTGCCTGATAAGCCTTCCATAGCAGTGCTACCTTTTGACAACATGAGTGGTGACACTGATCAGGAATATTTCAGCGACGGCCTTGTCGAAGAAATAATAACAGCCCTCTCTAAAGTGCCTCAACTATTCGTCATCGCACGAAATTCCACATTCAGCTATAAGGGTAAGCCCGTAAAGGTGAGCCAGATTGCAGAGGAATTAGGCGTTCGCTACGTGCTTGAAGGCAGTGTTCGCAAAGAAGGGGAGCGCGTGCGGATTACGGCTCAATTGATCGACGCTCTGAAAGGACACCATTTGTGGGCCGAAAGATATGACAGGGATTTAAAAGATGTGTTCGCCCTGCAGGATGAGATCACGATGAATATCTTAACGGCTCTGCAAGTGAGACTTACAGAGGGCGAAGTGGCTCACATCAGCGCGAAAGGGACACGGAAACTTGAGGCCTACCTGAAAGTCTTGCAGGCCCGCGGTCCGTTCTACACGATTACAAAGGAGGGCCTTGCTCAAGCACGGCGTTTATGTGAAGAAGCTATTGAGATTGATCCGGATTACGCAGCCGCCTACGTTTATTTGGGGTCAACGCATTTTATGGATGTCGTAATGGGATCAAGCAAGTCACCCGAACAGTCTCTCAAACTGGCCTTTGAGGCTATTATGAAGGCCAAGACCCTGGATGACTCCTATGCGGCAGCGCATTCTATTTTAGGTTTTATCTACGTAATGAAAAAACAGTACGACAAGGCCATCGCCGAAAACAAGCTCGCCGTCGCTCTGGAGCCCAACTCACCTGATGCTCTCATCTGGATGAGTCTAGTGCTCACGTTTTCAGGAAACCATCAGGAAGCTGTTCAACCAGCTGAGCGGGCGCTGCGTCTCGACCCTTTAGCTCCTCCATGGTGGTTTCGAGCGTTAGGTCAGGCTTATTCGTGGGTTGGTCGATACGAAGAGTCCATATCTGCGTTTAAGAAGTCTCTCCAGCGGGCTCCTGATGATATTAATACCCACCTCAGCCTAACTTATACTTATAGTTGGGCGGGTCGTATGAAAGAGGCCCAGGCCCAAGCCCAAGAGGTCTTAAGAATAAACCCCAAGTACTGCTTGGAACAAGACAGAAGAATCTCACTCTACCAGCTTCAAGAAGATCGGGAACGAATTCTCGACGGATTACGTAAGGCCGGCCTCCCGGAGACACCTCCTCTCCCTCTCCCCGACAAACCCTCCATTGCCGTCCTGCCTTTTGACAACATGAGCGAGGACATTAAGCAGGATTTCTTCAGCGACGGGATTACGGAGGAGATCATCTCGGCGCTTTCCAGGGTTTCCGGCCTGTTTGTGATCGCCCGCAACTCGACATTCACTTACAAGGGCAAATCCGTTTCGGTTCCGGATGTGGCGAGGGACCTGGGCGTGCAGTATGTCCTTGAGGGGAGTGTACGAAAGGCAGGCGACAGGGTGCGGATAACGGCACAGCTCATCGATGGAAAGACCAACCAGCACATCTGGTCCGAGACCTATGACCGGGAACTGAAGGACATATTTGCCGTGCAGGACGAAATCACCATGAAGATCCTGACAAAGGTCAAGGTCAAGCTCACCGGTGACGAAGACAGAACAATGAGCTTGGCGAAGCGAGCCACGAATCCCCAGGCCTATCTCAAAATCCTGGAAGGCCTTGCTTACATGGACGAATCCAGGTTTTCCGAAGGAAGAAGGCTATACGAAGAGGCCTTGTCGCTTGATCCAAAATCGCCGGCATACGGCGGGCTGGCCATGACTTATCTTATGGATGTGTTTTTCGGCTCCCCAGCCACCCGGGCCCAGGCCCTTGGAAAGGCCTTCGAGTACGGGGAGAAGTGCCTCGATCAGGATGAAACAAATGAGAACTGCCACCGTACTCTATGTTACGCCTACACACTAAAACGGGACTATGAGAATGCGCTCCGCCATGGAAGGCGGTCTGTAGAATTAAATCCCAACTCAGCGTTTGCTGCGAGTTTCCTGTCGTTCGCCCTGAGGTCTGTGGGGGAGTATGAGGAGGCCGTTCGGCAGTGCGAAAGGGCCATTCGTCTGGATCCGAGGAGTTACATGCATTTTTACCAGATTGGGGCGACCTATGTCATGATGAAGCGCCATAATGAGGCGATCGAAGCCCTCAGTAAGGCCGTTAAGATGAACCCGAAACATATGCCGTCCTGGCTCGTCTTGGTCGTGGCTTACAGTTCACTGGACAGGATGGAGGAGGCCCGGGCGGCGGCGGCCGAACTCCTCAGGCAGAGCCCGAATTTTTCCGTGGATAATTTCATAAAAACGCTTCCTTACAAGGACGAGGAACCCAAGAAATTCATGGCCGATGCCCTGCGCAAGGCGGGACTGAAGTAGAGACTCTCGTGTTTCCAGGGGAGGTGATCCCATGAGCACACAGGAATTCAAGAGAAAGCTGAGCGCGATTTTCAGTGCCGATGTAGCCGGATACAGCCGCCTGATGGGAGAGGATGAAGCCGCAACCGTCAGGACCCTGGAGGCGTACAAACAGGTGATGTACACCCTGATCAAACAGCACCGGGGTCGGGTGATAGACTCACCGGGGGACAACCTCCTGGCTGAGTTTGCCAGCGTGGTGGATGCGGTCCAATGTGCGGTTGCGGTCCAAAATGAGCTGAAGGCAAGGAACACGGAACTGCCCGAACATCGTAGAATGGAGTTCCGCATCGGGGTCAATCTGGGCGATGTGATTGAAGAAGGAGATAGGATCTATGGAGATGGTGTAAACATCGCCGCAAGGCTGGAATCTCTTGCCGATCCTGGTGGCATCTGTGTGTCCAAAACGGCATTCGATTACATCGAGACCAAACTCCCCCTGGGCTACGAGTTCCTGGGCGAGCAGGAGGTGAAGAACATCGCCAGGCCGGTGGGGGCCTACAGGGTATTGATGGATCCGAGGGTGACAGTAGCGGGGGCAAAGGAGAAAAAGCCTTCGATCCCGTTGTGGCGAAAGAAAAGCGCTCTTGCCGGTGCAGCGGCAGTCCTCATAGTGATCCTTGGCGTGGGGGTTTGGAACTTCTATTTCCGGGCACCGGCTATTGAGCCCGCCTCCAAGGATAAGATGGCCTTTGCTTTGCCCGACGTGCCATCTATTGCCGTCCTGCCTTTCCTGAACATGAGTGAGGATCCCAAGCAGGAATATTTCAGTGATGGGATCACTGAATCCATCATCACTGCTCTTTCCAAGGTACCAAGGCTGTTTGTGATCGCCCGCAATTCAACCTTCACTTACAAGGGAAAGCCGGTGAAGGTCAAGCAGGTAAGCGAAGAGTTGGGTGTCCGATATGTGCTGGAGGGGAGTGTTCAGAGATCGGCCGACCGCGTTCGGATAACAGCTCAGTTGATCGATGCCCTCACAGGCCGCCACCTTTGGGCAGAGCGTTACGATCGTGATCTGAAAGACATCTTTTTGCTGCAAGACGAGATCACCATGAAGATCTTGGCGGCCACCCAAGTGAAGTTGACGACGGGGGAACTATCTTTGGGGGATGGGAAACATTACAGAGGGAAGCAAGGTCTTGATTGCTATTTGAAGATATTGGAAGGGAGTGGTTACCTGGAACGTCAAAATATCGAGGACAACAACGTGGCCCGGCGGATAGCAGAGGAAGCTCTTGCTATGTGTCCAGAGGTTCCAATGGCTTATCAGCTCATGGCTTTTGTTCACTTGCTTGATTATTGGCTCGGCGCTACTAATTCGCCACGGGAATCCACTGAGAAAGGTATCGAAATGATACAAAAAGCACTTGCCATGGACGATACTCTTGCCGAGGCCCACGCTCTTTTGAGTCATTTCTATATCCAGGAAAGGGAGTATGACAAGTCGATTGCTGAGGGGGAACGCGCTGTGGCCCTCAACCCCAGTTCGGCGACTGCCATTGCATTTTATGCCGTGAGTCTACAATATACATGCAGGCCTGAAGAAGCCATTCCGTTGTTCCAAAAAGCAATCCGCCTCAACCCCTTCGGTCCGATTTTTTACTACAATAACCTCGGCTTGACCCTCGCTAATTCGGGGCGGTATGAGGAGGCGGTTTCAGCACTTAAGAAAGTAATTCAGCGTTCGCCTAATCATAAGTTAATTCATGTGTGGTTGGCAGCTACATACAGTATGATGGGCCGTGAGCAGGAGGCCCGTACTGAAGCTGCAGAAATTCTCAGGATAAATCCCAAGTTCTCACTAGATTTCCTTGCAAAGACAATTCCATATAAGGATCAATCTGTAACAGAAAAATATATTAACGCCCTGCGCAAGGCGGGGCTGAAGTGAGGAGTGGGTCTATTGTATGTGGTGGCTGGATCTTTAAACGTGAGAAGACTGAAATGTCCGATTTCCTGCGGGCATCCACTCCCATCTTGTTCGCGGTCCCGTGTCCGGATACGATTTGGATATCCAATGGCTCCGAGCGGCGTGACCGTCTTGGGTCTCTGGCAATAAACACAATATTTGATTTCGGTTATAAATACTTATGCATTCGCGCCCTTAAGAAGCGTATTGAAAGAACTCCAAAATTTTCGGAAACAATCTACTATTAGAGAGGAGTAAGAAAATGCGCCGAATACTGGAGTTCAGGATTGTGCGTTTAATAAGTTTGATATTCTTTTCTCTCTTAGGGTTTTGTATAGTTAGCCCTGGGGCATTGGCAGAAGAAAAATTTGAAAGGTCTGGGTTCTGGGGAGGAGTAGATTTCGGTGTTGGATTTGTTCAACAGTCATTTGCAGGCATCGAAGAGGATGAAAAAGATTTTTTCCTTGGATTTGAAGGTGGATATACGCTCAACCAACGATTCATCTATTCCCTTTTTCGTGGCATGTGTTTCTGTTTCGGCTTGACATCCATCCTGCTATGGTTTTTAATCACAATGAATTTCATTCATTGAGGATAATTTAAGGCAACCCAACAGCACAACCCCAACCTTGGTGGAGGAAATCATGGTTTCCTGTTTCCAGAGGGTGGTGACATAAAAGCCTCCGGTGGATATCCCTATCCGCTCGGGGGCTTTTTCTTTTGGGAGGTGATCCTAAGAACACGCAGGAATTCAAGAGAAAGCTGAGCGCGATTTTCAGTGCCGATGTAGCCGGATACAGCCGTCTGATGGGTGAGGATGAAGCAGCAACCGTCAGGACACTTGAAGCCTACAAAGAGATCATGTTCTCCCTGATCAAACAGCATCGGGGCCGGGTGATAGACTCGCCCGGAGATAACCTCCTGGCTGAGTTTGCCAGCGTGGTGGATGCCGTCCAGCGCGCC
>JBGSUA010000108.1:0-17685 GCA_041753575.1 Desulfatiglandaceae bacterium | reverse complement strand
CTACCTTCCATGTGACAAGCATCATATACATGGATCAGCTCTCCTCCCGGGAGGCGAAGACTGTAGGCCAGTCGCTGAATAATTCGGTGCAGTACGGGATAGGTATGATGGCGGGCTTCTTCCTCTCCGGCTGTCTCTATGAAACGGCCGGTACGGCTTTTGCCTTCATTGTAAGCTCAGGGATATCAGCCGCCGCCTTTCTGATCATGCTGATTTACCATATCAATCCTTTAGGCCGCGTTCGAGAACCGCGCGCGCCTTTAGGGTAAGGGATCTGACCGTGAAAGGTTACGAAAAGCCTTTGACTGGCGTTAATTAACCGATTCCTGGAACTGAGATTCCGTTTTGAACAAAGCGCATGATATCTCTGCGGCTTATGACTCCAGCGAGCTTCATATCTTTTTCCTGACTTACCACCGGCAGTATCTCAAAATCCCCGACTGCTATCTTCTGAATGGCATCTGAAAGACTTTCATCCTCGGTAACGGTGACAACGCTCTTTGTCGCTATATCGCCGGCGGTTCCGGCCAAATCGCCCCGCAGCATTGCCTCCTGGAAGTCTGATAGAGAGACGACTCCGACAAGCGTGTTTTCCGCGTTCGTAACCGGAAAGGTATTAAAGCTGGTAGAGTGCACGAGGTCCATGAGTTCCTGAAGTCCGGCCGTCTCAGAGACTGCCCTGACCGACGGATTCATGGCCTGAGAGACCTTTATCAGGGAAAGGTCCGATCTTTGGCCTGCTTCCGCCACGGCTGGAGTCTCCCTGCCGGCCTTGATCTCCTGAACCCTTTGGTTATAATAGGCAATCACCTCTCGTCGGTCGAGCATTCCCGCAAGCCTTGTGCGGTCTTCGTCCTTGACCACAGGCAGGCTGTTTATGTTTCTTATGGTGAACTTTCTTAAGACTTCATTGAGGTCTTCTGAGGGGGTCGTGTAAATGACGTCCTGTCTTGCTATATCCCTCATCCTTATCAGAGTTCTGATATTGGCATCGAAAAGGAGCCCTCTTATGTCGTTGATGGAGAATATACCCTTGAGCCTTCCCGTATTGTCTATTACAGGAAAATATTGCTGCTCGCTTGCCTGAAAGACAGGCAGAAAATCCTCGAAGGTCATGTCTTCCGGCACAGGGTTTGCCTGCCTTAGTCTTGGGAGGAGTTCCCTGACCTTTATCGCTCCGAGCACGTCCACAAAGAACTCTCCCCTGTGGGCATTGGAGTCCAGCCTGCTTTTTACCTGCATGGAAAAGAGCGTCCATTTCGATGATAGGAGGTAGGCCAGAGAGCATGTCAGAAGACTCGGCAGCAGAAGCTGATGGGAGTTGGTCATTTCACTTACAAAAATGATGGTTGAGATAGGGGTCCTTGAAGCCCCCGCAAAGAAGGCTGCCATGCCCACCACAACGAAGGCCCC
This sequence comes from Desulfatiglandaceae bacterium, assembly GCA_041753575.1. Lineage (GTDB taxonomy): Bacteria > Desulfobacterota > DSM-4660 > Desulfatiglandales > Desulfatiglandaceae > CG2-30-51-40. The sequence goes on along the minus strand of JBGSUA010000108.1, from coordinate 16,272 downwards.
GGGATTTTGTACTACTGAGGGCATGATATCGTGAAATATCCTCCCAACCGCGCCTCCAAGGGCGCCTCCTATTACCAATGCCGGCCCCAGGACGCCTCCGCTTCCGCCCGAGCCTATTGAAAAAGAGGTGGTAAGTATCTTTCCAAAGGCCAGGGCAATGAGGAAGAGAGTCGGCAACTGATTGTCAATGGCCATCTGGGCGTATCCGTAGCCCACGGAGAGTGTCTGAGGCAGGAAAAAGCCTATTATTCCGGTGCATAAGCCACCCACGGCAGGCTTGACATAATCTGGAATAGAGATGCGCGCAAAGACTGACTTCATGCCGTAAAAAATTTTTACATATAGAAAACCAGCTCCCGCCACGACGAACGCCAAAATCGCATAGGGCCCAAGTTCAACCGGATTCCTGAATACAAAGTCCTGAGAGTGGAAAAGGGAGCCCCATCCGAAAACCAGGCAGAAGAGACAATATGCGGCCACAGACGCAATTCCGGCCGGGATGATTACCTCGGCCTCAAACTCCGGATCCCGGTAAAGGACTTCTGCCGCGAAAAGCGCACCTGCAAGAGGAGCCCGGAATATGCTTCCCACACACGCGCCAACACCTGCCGCCAGCATGATTCTTCTCTGCCTTGCGGAAAGCCCCAGTTTTCTTGAAAGGAATGATCCGAAACCGGCGCCGATCTGTGCGATTGGCCCTTCGCGGCCACCCGATCCGCCTGTTGTAAGGGTGATTGCCGAAGCTATGATCTTTATGACAGGCACCCTTCCCCTTATGAACCCGCCCTTGTTGTGATAGGCATCTATGACGGGATCAACTCCGGCCCCCGCAGCCTCGGGGGCAAACATCCGTATCAAGATGCCCGCCATAATGCCGCCGAATGCCGGAAGTATCAGGAGCATCCAGCGGTTGAAAGGCGCTTCGGTGCTTCCGAACAAAGACGCCTCCCCGAAGGGGGCTGGAGGCCGATATCCGGCAATCGAATCAAGAAAGATATATGCTCCAAGTTGGCATAGATACTGGAATGCAATAGCGCCGGCTCCGGCTACTATCCCTACCAGAAGATAGTGCGAGAACCATTGCCAGGCAGAGGATATTCGTGCCCTCCCGCGCCTGAGGGCATCAAGGTTTAGCCTGCGGTGTATCCAATAAGCTCTAGGTGTCTTACCGAGGCCCACGGCGTTTTCATCCTATGGTTTGCACCTTCGACAGGGGCTGAAGCCCTCGAAGAAGGCGTCGTTTCGTTTCTTAAAGAGTTTTGAATTTTTCACGGATGTCTGTTTTCCGAATCGGCAGTCCTTGCGATGAAAGACAAAGGATTCTACATTGCCGATATAGCCTGCCGGGTCTTCCTTGACCTTCAGACCCCAGATACCGACTCCTTCCTTCATGGACTTGCGTTGGGCTGCAAGGAGACGGTCCCAGTACTTGACGTTGGGTTTTATCCTCAGCACATGGGCATAGCCTTTAAGCACCATGACTTCGCTTACAAGCCTTTTGTCGTCCATGAACACGTGAGCAAGCAGTCTGTCATAGCGGTCCCTTTTCTCTATGTCAAACTCAAGGCGAACCCGGTGTTTTTTAAGTATCTCCAGGTTTGCTCGGCGGGCCTCCCAGGCAAGTGGGTCGCTTTTCCCTCCCTCATGATCTATCTCGGGTGAGTTTATTCCAAGGTATCTTACCTTCTCTCCGTTTGAAAGGAGGATGGTGTCTCCGTCATAGACGAATTTGACTTCAAGGTATGGCCAGTCAGAAGCGTATGATACCGCGGCAATCCACAGTAGGAAGCCGCAAACAAAAAGGGCGATCGAGCGATGAATCATTATGTTTGACATGCGGCAATTTTCTTGAAACGAGTTGTTCTTGTCAAACTTATTTAAGACCATCATTCCTTCTTTGATCAGGGGCCGCGGCAGGAGAGAGTTTAAGCCGATCATATCCCTGACCGCACGGAAATCTTTTGAGCCCCGTCAGTAGAGCAGAAATTCTTTCCTCATAGCGGAGAACTCATCGAGATCCTTTCTCCATGTATCTGCTATTTCCACTAGGGAAGCGCCCTGCTCCAGTGCCTCGGCCAGACCCGATGTGCCCAGTATGAGGTCAATAGGCCTTTTCTCATATTCGTATTCATAAGGGGGCGGCTTGAAGCGAAAATGCTCCCCGTGCAGCCTCAGCACAGCCTGAAGGAGACAGAGGCTTGTGCGATAGGGTCTGTAGCTGTAAGGGGCTGTCACATGGAACATAAAGCCCTTGCAGATTTCTCCCGCCCACTTGTTGAAGGTGGGCCTGAAGATGTACGGCTGGAGTACGCACCCCTCCAGGGCGTAATCAGGAAGTAAATCCGTGATGGCCGAGCAATCGAAAAAGGGCGCGCCGAATATCTCGAAGGGCCTGCATGTGCCCCTGCCTTCCGAGATATTGGTCCCTTCCCATATCACCTGCCCCGGATAGACAAGAGCTGTTTCAAATAGAGGCATGTTGGGCGAAGGCATTAGCCACCTTAGCCCGCTGTCATTCCAAATCATTGAACGACTCCATCCCCTCATGGGAATCACATGGAGATCGCATCCTATTCCAAGGACTTTATTGAATAGGAGGGCCATTTCTCCCATCGTGAGGCCGTGTCTCATGGGCATGAGGCAGGGTCCTACAAAAGAGATGAGGTCCGGGGAAAGGATATTTCCCTCCATTACCGCGCCGCCCAGTGGATTAGGCCTGTCCAGTATGACGATCTTTTTCCCAAGGCGGGCCGCGGTTCTCATGCAGCCGAGCATAGTTGCGGCAAAGGTATATACTCTGGTGCCCACATCCTGGAGATCCACTACAATGGCGTCTATCTCATCGAGCATCCAGTCAAGGGGCTCCCTCGCCCCGGCATAGAGGCTGAATACGGGGATATCAAGAGGCTTGTCATGTGCGTGGGCGGTCTCTATCATATTATCCTGGTCTTGACCGCCGAAGCCGTGCTGAGGTCCGAAAAGGGCCTTCAGCCTCCGGGGAAGCTTCGTTGAGATAATGTTAGAGGCATGTCTCAGGGAGCGGTCAAGGGAGGCCTGATTGGCCAGAAGACCCAGGTTAAGCCCCATTAGGGCCTCTGTTTCCCCGTGAGCTATGAGATCAAGACCTGTAAGGATTTCCTTCATACGTTTATCAGTAATTCATGAAGAGGCGCTTTTCAAGATTTATGATTTGAGCATATAAGAACCAAAAGGGGTATAACCGGTGGAAGATGAGATATTGGGTCGTTACAGCCGTCAGATAATGATGAAGGAAATCGGGATATCAGGCCAGGAGAGGCTGCGCAATGCCCGTGTGCTTGTGGCCGGAGTCGGGGGACTGGGCTCCATATCAAGCTCATATCTTGTTGCAGCGGGCGTCGGACACATTCGAACAGTTGACTGCGACACGGTTGAAATCTCAAATCTCAACAGGCAGCTCCTTCACTGGAGCCGTGACCTTGGAAGGGCCAAGGTGGAATCCGCCATGGAAAAGTTATCAGAGCTGAATCCAGAATGCGAAATAGATGCGGTCTCCCGAAGGATAGATGCGGAGAGCGCCATGGAGCTTTCCCACGGAAGCGATGTCATTGTGGACGCAACCGATAATCTTACTGCCAGGAAGGCGCTGAACATGGCCTCAGTGCGTCTTAAGATCCCCTTCATCTACGGAGCGGTCGGAGGTTTAAACGGCATGGTGACGACCTTTATGCCCGGCATGGGACCTTGCCTTGAGTGCCTTTTCCCGCTTGATGACACAGCGGCGAAGGTCGGCATCCTTGGTCCTACTGCGGGCATAATAGCATCAATACAGGCGATGGAAACCATTAAGATCATCGTCGGTGCAGGCAGATCACTCGTGGGCAGGTTGCTTTATCTCTACGGCTCTGATATGAGATGGAAAGAGATAAGGGTTGACAATAACCCCTCTTGCGCAGTGTGCGGGAGGAATTTTTGAATAAAGGTGAGATGCGTTGGAACAGAAGATCAGTGTCATAGTAAACGGAGTCACGGAGAAGGTCCCTCAGGGAAAGACCCTGTCATGGCTTGTGGCCACCTCCGGGGAGAGGGACTCGAACATGATTGTCGAGAGAAACGGGGTATTTGTTTATCCCCAGCAATACGATGCCGTTTTTGTCCAGGATGGAGACACAATTGAATTCATAAACCCTGATTTCGGGGGATAGAATAAAGGAGAAGCGATATGGAGTTTCCTTATCTTTTTTCACCCATCAAGATCAATTCCATGGAAGTAAGAAACAGGATAGTCATGACGGCCATGCACCTGGGATACACGCCGGACGGCTTTGTGACCGATCAGCTTGTTGATTTTTACAGGGAGAGGGCCAAAGGGGGCGTGGGCCTCATTCTTGTGGGGGGATGCCCTATTGACGAATACGGCGGCATGTCCAGCATGATCTGCATCAATGAGGATAAGTATGTCCCTGGACTCAAGAGGCTTGCCGAGGCAATAAGGGAGGAAGGGGCCAGGGTCGGGGCCCAGCTCTATCAGGCGGGGCGCTATACCCATTCCGCCATGATAGGAGGAAGAAAGCCGTTTTCAGCATCGGCCGTACGGTCAAAGCTCACAGGCGAAACACCAAGGGCGCTTGAATTCTCGGAGATCCCAAGCGTTCAGGACCGTTTTGCCGAGGCCGCCCTCCGCGCCAAGGAGGCAAGCTTTGACTGCGTGGAGATCCTCGCAAGCGCGGGGTATCTCATAAGCCAGTTTCTTTCGCCCATAACCAACAAGAGGGATGATGAATACGGCGGAAGCCTCGATAACCGCATGAAATTCGGCCTTGAGATCGCCAGGAAGGTTAGAAGCGCGGTTGGGCCTGATTATCCGGTGATTGTGAGGATCGCCGGGAACGAATTCATGGAGGGCGGAAACACCAATCAGGAGGCGCAGCTTTTTGCCCGTGCACTGGAAAAGGAAGGGATGGATCTTTTCAATATAACGGGAGGCTGGCATGAGACGCGGATTCCCCAGCTTACAATGTTTGTCCCGAGAAAAGCCTATGTCTATCTTGCCTCAGGAGTCAAATCAGCGGTCAGTATTCCAGTGCTTGCAAGCAACAGAATCAATGATCCATCTGAGGCCGAGGAAATACTCCGAAACGGCGAGGCGGACATGGTCACAGTAGCGAGGGGACTCATCGCAGATCCGGAATTTGCCGAGAAGGCAAGGACCGGAAAGGCCGATACCATTTATCACTGCATCGGGTGCAATCAGGGATGTTTTGACAACATCTTCCGTTTCATGCCCGCCACCTGTCTGGTCAATCCCAGGGCCGGCCTGGAAGGCGAGCTTGAGATCAAACCGGCCGAGGTGAAGAGAAAGCTGCTGGTGGTGGGAGGAGGCCCTGCTGGGATGAAGGCCGCCTGCGTCGCGGCCCAAAGAGGCCACAGGGTCAGCCTGGTGGAAAGCTCCGACAGGCTGGGAGGACAGCTCCTCCTTAATGAACGGATTCCCGGCAGAAGGGAGATGGCTACGGCGGTCAAGGACCTCGCGACGAACCTTGATTATCTTGGGGTCGAGGTGATTATGGGGAGGAAGGCCGACAGGGCGCTTGTTGAGGAAATGAAACCCGATGCGGTCCTCATTGCAACGGGGGCAAGGCCCGGTATGCCTCCTGTAGCCGGTGCCGATCTTCCCCATGTGGTACAGGCCTGGGATGTGCTTTCAGGAAATATGGGCGTGGGAAAGAAAGTTGTGATTGTGGGAGGAAACGCGGGCGGACTGGATGTCGCGCTTTTCCTGGCAGGCATTGGGACCATCCCTCCGGATGTGCTCCATTTCCTTGTGGCCAACAAGGCGGAGACCCTTGAGACCGTTCTGGGACTCATGAGCAAAGGCATAAAGGAGATAACCGTCCTTGAGATGGCTCCAAAGGCAGGCTCAGACATAGGCCTTTCAACCAGATGGACCGTTTTTGCCGAGCTGAAACGCCTCGGGGTAACGATAATTACTGGAGCAAAGGTCATCTCGATAACACCTGAGGCGGTGGAGGCGGAGACAGAGGAGGGAATAAAGAGGATACCTGCGGACAGCGTTGTCATGGCAACCGGATCCGTCAGCGTATCGGACCTGAAGGCGGAGCTGGCAAGCCTTGCCCCTGAGGTGCGAATCATAGGAGATGCGGTGCGGCCGCGAAACGCCCTCGAGGCCATAAAGGAAGGATTCATGGCGGGGCTTTCCGTGTGACGGAAAGCCCGAAAGCCCATCATTAAGGAAGATATGGGAATAAGGGCGTGGGCCTACAAGAGCGCCCTTTGATGAGTAGCGATGCTGTATTGAGCAGGAAGGCCTTCATATCCTCGGGATCGAGGGTTTTAACCATCATCGGGAGGTCTTCCGCCTTGATCGAGTTTGCTTGGAGGAGTCTTTCTGGGATTATGAAATCCAGCCCTTTGACCCCGAACCTCTCCTCCGTCTTTCTTACGAGGTCCTTGGCCTGATAAGGGTATTCCCTCAGGAAAAAATAGATATCCACATAGTCCTTGGGCTCGAACCTGTCCGCCAAGGCGAAAAGCTTTCCTGTTATGATGTTGAGGGGGGCGTCAATACGTATCCCTTCGATCACCGGCCGCTCATCGAGGCTTATGAACGGATAGCTGGTGAATTCAACTTTCAGCAGATTGCCGTCTTCAAACATCGCAACAAAGATCCTTCGGTCGAAGAGGCGCTGAAAACGAAGATCAATTATTGCCGGCATCCCTTTAAGGATTGCAGTGAGATATTGAACGGAGGGCATGGACTGTTCAGAGTCGGCGAAAAAGTCCATATCCTCCGATACCCTGTGGCCGAGGTAGAATGCGGAAAGGGCTGTCCCACCGGCAAGATAGAAGCTGCACTTTATCTCTTCAGGCAGATGCTCGATTAAAAGTAACTGTTTCTTGTTCAGGATATCAGCCGGATTCGCAGGCAAGCCTGATCGCCTCCTTCCTTTCGGGTGGAAGCCTCAACTTTTCCAGATGTCTTAGGATCAGTGCCTTGTCATCCGGGGTGAGCTCGAATGCGACAAAAGGGAAGAACTCAGCCAGTCTCCTTGCCTGCCACAGCTCGTCCCTCGGCGGGTCCTTATAATCCCAGACGATAGTCTTATGTTCCATAAAAAAACTCAATTCGTTTTTCCTGTATTCTAGTATATACTTATGAAGCTCAGGTTCGTCAAACAATAACTACCTCTGAAATCAAACCTTTTTCCCATCCGATGGGGGGATTGAAGAATTTTTTTTGAGCCCTTGACTTAGGTCAATGTCTTTCTTTTTGAGGGCCGCTATAGTTCTCCGCAAGACTTAAATATCGTGTCTGGAAAAGGCGATCGGGTCGCCTTCTTTATGGAACCAAACCACAGAGGCTATGAAAGGAGAAAAACTATGTTTTGTTATCAGTGTGAACAGACGGCTAAGGGAGAGGGTTGCACCAAGTTGGGTGTTTGCGGAAAGGAGCCGGAGGTGGCGGCACTGCAGGATTTGTTGATCTATGCCCTCAAGGGGCTTTCGGTTGTTGCCGTTGAGGCTCGAAAGGCCGGCATAACGGACAGGGATGTAAACGTGTTTACCTGTGAGGCGACCTTTTCAACCCTGACCAACGTGGACTTCGACGCCAAGCGATTCTCTCCCATGCTTGAAAAATGCGTGAAATTGAGAGAAGGGTTAAAGGAGAAGATCAAGGCAAAGGGAGGCAAGTCCCAGTTCAGCGAGGAGGCTGCCAACTTCGTGTCGGCCAAGACCATTGAAGAGATGGTAAAGCAGGGAGAAAAGGTGGGGATCAAGCAGGACCCCGAGTCCAATCCGGACATACATGCCCTCAAATGGACCCTTGTAATAGGCCTTAAGGGAGTTGCGGCCTATGCTGACCACGCGCAGATCCTTGGAAAGGATGACGACAGCGTATATGCCTTTGTCCACGAAGGGCTTGCCGCCACCTTGAGAACGGATCTGGGGCTCAACGACTGGGTGGGCCTTGTTCTTAAATGCGGAGAGGCAAATCTAAAGGCCATGGAGCTTCTGGATGCGGCCAACACAGAGGCATACGGACATCCAGTGCCAACCAAGGTGCCTCTCGGGGCCAAGAAGGGAAAGGCCATACTGGTTTCAGGCCATGACCTGAAAGACCTTGAAATCATCCTCAAACAGACCGAGGGAAAGGGAATTTATGTATATACCCACGGCGAGATGCTTCCCTGTCACGGCTATCCGGGACTTAAGAAATACTCTCATCTCTACGGACACTACGGAACGGCATGGCAGAACCAGGCAAAGGAATTCACGGAGTTCCCGGGCGCGATCCTAATGACCACGAACTGCATCCAGAGACCCAGGGATTCTTATAAGGACAATATATTCACAACGGGTCTTGTGGGGTGGCCCGGTGTCAGGCACATCGCCGACAAGGACTTCAGCCCCGTTATAGAGAAGGCCCTTGCTCTGCCGGGTTTCCAGGCGGACACAAACGGCCGTTCTGTAATGGTCGGCTTCGCGAGAAACGCGGTCATGGGAGTGGCAGGCAAGGTGATCGAGGCGGTCAAGGCCGGGGCCATCAAGCACTTTTTCCTGGTCGCGGGCTGCGACGGGGCGAAACCGGGCAGAAACTACTACACGGAATTCGTTGAAAAGGTTCCCAAGGACAGTGTGGTCCTAACCCTTGCGTGCGGCAAGTTCAGGTTTTTCGACAAAGACCTGGGCGATATAGGAGGCATCCCGAGGCTTCTGGACATAGGCCAGTGCAACGATGCCTATTCGGCCATCCAGATCGCTCTCGCCCTTTCCAAGGCATTCGGCGTGGGGGTAAACGATCTTCCCCTTTCCATGATACTTTCATGGTACGAGCAGAAGGCGGTAGCGATACTTTTGACGCTCTTCTACCTGGGAATCAAGAACATCAGGCTGGGACCGAGTCTACCTGCCTTTATCACACCCAACGTGCTCAAGGTGCTGGTGGATAACTTCAACATCATGCCCATAAGCACGCCTGATGCCGATCTGAAGGCGATTCTGGGATAGCAGCTGTTCGGGGTCTCGGGGTTTTTTGCTCAAGGGACCCCGGAAGAAAAGGGTTGTGGAGTCGGTGTAATGAGGGTCTGCCCAAGGCCGGCCCTCTGAAAGAGAGGTTGCGATATGAAATGCCCGGGACAGGACAGCCGCTACTGGAGGCCTGATGCCATAATCGAGGCCAAGTGTCCCAAGTGCGGAAGCGCGGTGGAGTTCTTTAAGGATGAGGCGACCCGCAAGTGCAAGGCCTGCGGACACAGGTTCCTTAATCCAAGCCTTGACTTCGGCTGCGCCTCTTACTGCCAGTATGCGGAGCAGTGCATCGGGAATCTTCCTCCGGAGCTTATAAGCCAGAAGGAAAATCTGCTCAAGGACAGGGTTGCGATAGAGGTAAAGAAGTTTTTTGGAAGGGATTTCAAAAGGATCGGCCATGCCACCAGGGTTGCCAGATATGCCGAGCAGATTGGCAGGGAGGAGCAGGGAAACCTTGCCGTGATCATCCCGGCCGCCTACCTCCATGACATCGGCATAAAGGAGGCAGAGGCACGGGATCCCGGAAAGGTACCTGAGACCCATTCGGAGCTGGGTGTCCCTGCCGCGAGGGAGATACTCTCCAAGCTCAAGGCAAGGGAGGGACTTATTGATGAGATATGCGCGATAGTGGGGAGCCATCACAGGGCGCCTCCGGGATTCAGCAGGGAGTTTGCCTGCGTCTATGACGCTGATCTCGTCGCGAACCTGGAGGATGACAGGAAGGATGATCCACCCGATAAGCTGAAGGCGATGGTGGATGAGCGTTTCCTGACCGATGCCGGAAAAAGGCTTGCGCTTAAGGTGCTGGGCCTTAAGGGAGATGAGTGAAATGAAGGTTAAAAGGAAGATCATAGAGATAGATTCGGAGCTCTGCGACGGATGCGGCCAATGTGTTCCTGCCTGCGCAGAGGGCGCGATAGAGATTGTGAACGGAAAGGCCAGGGTTGCCTCGGAGAAGTACTGTGACGGGCTTGGCGCATGCCTGGGAGAATGTCCCAACGGTGCCCTGCGCATCATTGAAAGGGATGCGGAGGATTTTGACGCCGAGGCGGTAGAGGAATATCTGAATACCAAAGAGGAATCGGCCCAAAAGAGCGAGAATGGGTTTCCCATGAGCTGCCCTTCCACCAGGATACAGACCTTTGTGCCCCGTGAGGCACCCGCAGATAAAGCGGGGACGGGCGCTTCTCAATCCTGTCTCAGCCACTGGCCCGTTCAGATAAACCTTGTTCCGCCTACGGCCCCTTTTCTCAAGGGGGCAAGGCTTCTTGTGGCGGCTGACTGCACTCCCTTCGCATATCCTTCCCTTCATAAGGATTTCATGGAGGGCAGGGTCGTGATGGTGGGATGCCCCAAGTTCGATGACGCTCCGGGGTATGTGAGGATATTTTCCGAGATCTTCTCGAACGCGGACATAAAGGACATAACCGCTGTTGTGATGGAGGTTCCCTGCTGCTCGGCCCTTCCCATGATAATAAAAAAGGCCCTTGCCTCTTCAGGAAAGAAGATTCCCATGGAGGAGGTGGTTATCAGCACGAGGGGGGAGATACTGGAGAGGAGGAAGCTTTGAAAAAGATCAACATCTTTGAGGAAAACGATTTTAACGACCTTCACATGAAGAGGCTTCTTGTGCATGATTCGCCCTACTTCAAGATATTAAATTTCAACTTCAAGGAGGGCCAGGAGCTTCCCATCCATTCACACGATCTGGAGGGGCAGGTGAGCATCGCGGTTATTGAAGGGGAAGGGGAGTTTATTGGAAAGGATCTGAGCCTTCCCGCCAAGGCGGGAGACGTGCTCATATCTGAGATCAGCGAACCCCACGGGATCCGCGCCAGAACGAGGATGCGCGTCCTGGTCACCATAGCCCCGCCCATCTGATTGACCTCGGGCTTGTACGGGCGCATGGTCGCCGCGCAGACCTCTTGTGCCTGATGTCATCTTTATAACTCCAGCGGGGGGCCTGGAACCTTTTTCCATTCCAAGGCTCCCGGCGGCCTGGTGTTTTTTGCCGGCTTCCCAGCGGGGAATACTTGCCCCCCCTCCCTCCCGCGATCGGACAGATATTATCGGCAGGACATCAGACCGTAAATAGCGGGATGGCTGGTGTAGTCTTTTTTCTCCTTGACTTACAGTAAAACATACAGTAATATTCCATCCCATTGAGCGCGTGCAATCTTAGCGGACCGTTTCAAAAGGGTCTGTGAGCCTGATCGGGTTCCGTTGATCCTAGGTGCATCCGCTCCGGTGGAGGTTTCCATGAAGCTTACCGAGAAGCAGAAGGCTGTTTTGGAATACGTAGGCGGTTATACGGAGCAGTGGGGAACGGCCCCAAGCTTTGATGAGATATGCTCCCATTTCGGCTTCCGCTCCTATAATACCGTCACCACCTATCTCAAGATCCTTGAACGCAAGGGCTACATCCGGCTTCCTTCCCGCAAGAACCTGAAGAGGGCCGTTGAGATACTGCGTCCATTTGAGACAAGGCGCTCCGAGGTCCCCCTTCTGGGTACCGTAGCGGCCGGCCGTCCCATCGAAGCGGTGGAGGATAGGGTAGGGATCGAGGTGCCTGCCTCCATGCTGGGCAAGGGGGAGCACTTTGTCCTCAGGGTAAAGGGCGATTCCATGGTGGATGACGGGATCATGGACGGAGACCTTGTGGTGGTCAGAAGACAGGCCGCGGCTGAAAACGGAGAGACGGTGGTCGCACTCATAGGAAACGAGGCCACGGTCAAGCGCTACTATGTCCGGGAAGACCATGTGGAACTCAGGCCCGCCCATAAGGGTATGGTCTCCATAAAGGTTGCGGATGAAGACCTGAGGATCCAGGGAAGGGTAGTCGGGATCATGCGCTACTATCCCTGAAGGGAGAGGCCCGGCGATCATGGAGCGCCATATTCTTCATCTGCATATACCTGCCTTTCCCATAGCGGTATCGAGGGTTGTAAGACCTGATCTGAGAGGAAGGCCCGTGGCGGTTGCTCCTTCCGGCTCAGATCGCGGGCTCATACTCGCGGTCTCGCCGGAGGCCGGGAGGGAGGGTGTGTGGAAGGGCATGCCCCTTCAGAAGGCATTGAAACGCTGCCCGGCATTGAGGGTCATCGCTCCTGACCCGGAACTTGCCGAAAGGGCCTCCCGGCGCATCCTTGAGTTTGCGGGCCGCTACAGTCCGCTCCTTGAGCCGGCAAGGCCCGGTCACATGTACCTTGATGTCACGGGCACGGGCCGCCTCTGGGGAAGAGCAAGGGATGCGGCGTTGAGCCTGAGCCGCGATGTCGCCGGCCTTTGCCTTCCCGCCTCTGTCGGGGTTTCAGGAAACAAGATGGTTTCAAGTATTGCATCCCGCGTTGATTTCCGGGACGGCGTAAGGGATGTGGCCGGCGGCGGCGAGGCCTCCTTTATGGCCCCATTAAGGACGGATGTGATCCCCGGCATAGGAGATGTAAGACGCAGAACGCTTCTTGAAGAACTCAATATCCGGCTGGTGGGAGAGCTTGCGGCACTGGACATGGGAAGCCTCGGGATGGTCTTCGGCCGACAGGCCCCTGCGATTCACCAGAGGGCCTTAGGCATTGATCCCACGCCGGTCTATCCTGCCTCAGAGAGGCCCGCGGTGTCGGAGGAGGTCGCCTTTGACCGGGATGAAAATGATGATGAGATCCTCCTGGGAGCCCTCTTCGACCTTGTGGAAAGATGCGCCTTCAGGCTCAGGCACATGAGATCCCGGCCCCGCAAGGCCGCCCTTCTCATAAGGTATTCTGACCGGATGGAGGCAAGGCGAAAGATCTCCCTGGAATGCGGGCAGGATCTCCACGGGCCGTTAAAAGGGCTTTTCTTTGCCGCTTGCAGCCGCCGCGTCAGGGTGCGTTTCATGCGGGTGTGGTTCTGGGACCTTGTTTCGGGCATGACGCAGCTCTTACTTTTTAAAGAGAACTCTCCGGCTGAGGACAGGCGCTCCTCCGTAACTCGGGCCGTTGACCGCATAAAAGACAGACACGGCGAAGACTTGATCGCTTATGGAAACCAGAGGATTCATACATCTCAATGTCCACTCTCACTACTCCAGGGGCTGGGGAGTCGCGGGAATTGAGGAGCTTTTAGGCGCCGCATCCGATTTGGGCATGAAGACCCTCGCCCTCACCGACACAAACAGCCTCCACGGGGCTGTTTTCTTTCTGGAGGCGGCCGCGGAGGCCGGTATCTCTCCCATACTCGGGAGCGAACTTAAGGCCGGAGACAGAAGGGCCTTGATCCTTGTAAAGAACCTTGAAGGCTACGGAAACCTCTGTGAACTCATCTCCGAGTGCTGCTGCCGGGAGGACATTGATCTTGGGAAGGCCCTGAGGGAAAAACGCAAAGGGATTATAATCATCTCGGATGATCCCGCCGTCATAAAGTTCCTTTCGCGTGACGGCGATGAAGACCTTTACGTTGAGCTTTCCCCTGGTTTCAACATGGCGGGCGCCTATGCGCTTTCCCGAAAGACAGGCATCGCGCCGGTCGCTACCAACAGGGCCTATCTGGCAAGAAAGGAAGACTTTTCCCTCCACCGTATTCTGAGGGCCGTATCCTTGAATACAAAGCTCTCACGTCTGACGGTCAGGGATATCTGCACGGAGCAGAACTTTCTGGCTCCCGCCAACCTTATGGAGGATCAGTTCCCACACGCGTCCGCGGCTCTTGAAAACACCATCCTGATAGCGGAGAAGTGCCGCAGGGAGTGGAATCTTGGAAGGATCGTCTTTCCCCGCTTTGCCGGCATGGACGACGATACGGCCTTTGAATCACTTCTTAAGGCCGTGATGGAAGGCTGCACATGGCGCTACGGCGCAATCACCCCGGAGGTAAAGGCAAGAATTGATCATGAGATGCGCATCATCAGGGAGAAGGGGTTTGCCCATTATTTTCTTGTGGTGGCCGATATCACGAGGCGGGCCGGAAGGTCCTGCGGAAGGGGAAGCGCCGCAGCCTCCATCGTATCCTATGCCCTTGGGATCACCCATGTGGATCCCATAAGACACAATCTTTTCTTTGAGCGGTTCCTCAATCCCGGCAGGATGGATCCGCCTGATATTGATGTGGACTTTGCCTGGGATGAGCGTGACAAGGTTTTGGATTATGTCTTTGCCGCCTATGGGGCCAGGAGGGCCGCCATGGTGGCCAACCACAACACCTTCGGGGCGAGATCCGCAGTGCGGGAGATAGCCAAGGTATTCGGTCTTGCCGATGATGAAATAATGCGTGTGACGAGAGGCATCGGCTACGGCTGGCGCCTTGCCGAGATGGGAGACGGCATAACCGCCCATCCCAGAATGAGAAATGCGGATTTCAATGGGCCCTGGAGGGATATCCTCAAGGCCGCGACCCGTCTTGAGGCCCATTTCCGCAATCTTTCCACCCATTGCGGAGGAGTGGTAGTGGTGCCTGATGATATCAGGCGCTACTGTCCTGTGGAGATATCCGCAAAGGGCCTCCAGGTGCTCCAGTGGGACAAGGACTCGGTTGAAGACGGAGGCCTTGTAAAGATTGATCTTCTGGGCAACCGCAGCCTCGCGGTCATAAGGGATGCCATTTCTATGGTGGAGAAAAACTGCGGCCGCTCCATAGACTATGCTTCTTTTAACCCAATAGATGATCCCGAGACGGTAAAAGTCTTCTACCGGGGGGATACCATGGGGGTCTTCTACTTTGAAAGCCCCGCTACCCGTCAGGTCCTGATCAAGGCAAGCTTCGGATTTACCTTTGAGCAATATCTCAAAAAGGATCACTTTCTCTTGAACGTGATCGTTACATCCATCATAAGGCCCGCATCCAACCGGAGCATAAGCACATGGATCGCAAGGCTCCACGGAGAGCCCTGGAGTCCTCCCCATCCTCTCCTTGAGCCTGTTCTGAGAGAGACCCTCGGGGTGATGGTCTTTCAGGAACAGCTCAGCCAGGCGGCCATCCACCTGGCCGGTTTCGATGCGGGGGAGGCGGATACCCTGAGAAAGGTGGTGAGCAAAAAGCACCGGGAAAAGAAGCTCAAGGACTTCTGCGCGCGCTTTGCGGCAGGGGCCTCGGCAAACGGGGTGGATCACGCGATCATAGAGGATGTGTGGCGCATGATGATGGGCTTTGACGGTTACAGCTTCTGTAAGCCCCACTCAGCAAGCTATACAATGGTCGCTTACAAATCCGCCTACCTGAGGGCCCACTATCCGGCCGAGTTCATGGCGGCGGTCATTTCAAACGGCGGCGGATATTATTCCACCCTTGGCTATATCTCTGAGGCAAGGAGGATGGGGCTCAAGGTGCTTCCGCCCGACATAAACGAAAGCGATATCCCTTACAAGGGCAGGGGAAGGGAGATAAGGGTTGGGCTCATGCAGCTTAAAGAGGTCTCCCTGGAGGCACTGGAGGCCGTGGTCCGCGAAAGGGAAAGAAACGGCCCTTTTTTATCCCTGGGGGATTTTCTCCACAGGCTCAGGCCTGGCGGCAACGCCGGCAGAGGTTCGTCGGTTGGGCTTGAGGATGTGAGGATCATTGTAAAGGCCGGGTGTTTTGACTCTCTGGAGGGCCGGCAGGCAAGACCCGGCCTCATGTGGGAGGCCATGCGTTTTTTCTCGGCAAAGGAAAATCGGGGCCCTGATCTGTTTTCAGGGGTGAGGGATTCGTGCCGGCGATCAGGGGCCTCAGGGTTTCCGGAGCCGATTGCAGGAGGGGCAAGACTCTCTGCCCACATCAAGGGTGACGGGACCGCCTCGATACCCTATCCTCCCGAGGTCATGCTCAAGCACGAATATGAGACCCTCGGCATCCCTATCTCCATCCATCCCCTTGACCGTTATGCCGAGAGGATCAGAAGGATTCCACATGTCCTGGCTAAAGACCTTAAGGCCTTTAAGGGCCGCTTTGTTACCGCAGTGGGCTGGCAGATCACGGGGAAGACTGTCCACAGCAGAGACGGAGAGCCCATGAAGTTTATCTCCTTTGAGGATAGAACCGGCATCTACGAGGCGGTGCTCTTCCCCGCTGTCTATAACCGCTTTTGCCATCTCCTGGATGCCTCCAGACCCTATGTCCTTTACGGCCGCGTGGAGGAGGACCGAGGCGCTGTAACCCTGAACATAAGCTGCCTTTCCTGCCTGGACGGCTAAAGAGATTTGGTAATAGTCCCCGGGCTCAAACTCCAAAGTTTAAGCTCAAAGAGAGATGAAAATTGGTAACTACTCAGGTTCAAAGTTCAAGGGTTCACGGTTC
>JBGSUA010000107.1:0-12674 GCA_041753575.1 Desulfatiglandaceae bacterium | reverse complement strand
CTACTAACTAATCTCCTTATTGGAACGTGCAATTCTATTCTTTTTCAAAAGCCTTTTAATCGGATACCACAAAAACCCTACTATAGCTAAGATAATTGCCCCTATTAGCGCCAGTAATGATCCCAAGGCTGAGAGCCCGGCACCAGGGCCTACATACGCTGATGATTCGGCCTGCAAGCTTAGCACCCACACAAAGGCTAAACCAAGCGAACATAATCTTCTTTTTATAGAATAAAGCATACTCCCCCCCCCAATGATCATAAAGAAAAACCCGAACTTTTTTATTGATTGAATGCACTAAGGTACGCAATGGGATAGCGCCTGACTTCCTCGACTACACCCACCAAGTTCTCCCCAATCGCATTTCTATATTCCCAGATAATAGTTTTTGCTGTATCTAGCTCGAAAGCGCGGCCTCTTCGCGATTCGACTATTAACAAGTTACCGTTCGGTAGCCACTGATGCTTGCCCAGGAAATCAGTATAGAATGGCTTCAATTCACTGCCTTCAAAATAAACTTTCTGGTCTCCACTCGGGGCATCCACAATCACGATCCTACTTTGCCTCTTGCCGTCCGGGCCAAGAAATGGATTATTGTCAAAAATAGACAAAGCATTTCCACTTATAAAATCAGGGTCATGCTGTCTGTTTACTGTTCCTGTGACCCTAAATTTTACCTTCTCGCTCTCAGAATCTAACACTATTACAGTGCAGATATCGCGCATTGAAACCATGATATCTCCCTTGCGAAAAAATCCCTCTTCCAGGCTTGCAGGAAATATTTCGACGTCATTTGTGTGAAGTGGATCAGCAGAAAGGACAAGCTCATTTTCATCGTCCAGTTTTGCTGCTATATTAAGTAGACCAGCAAGTCCATTACTTATTAGAACGTCAAACAAATTGATCTCTCTGACCACCTGTCCGTTTTGATCGATTTCCAGTATTCCGTCCACCATGGGATTTACCATTGAAGGGTATTTAGAAGGCAAGCTGGAATAATCATTTCGCACACAAACCCAGATATTATTATTATCTGCTAGCCAAACCGCGTGGTGGGTTTTTCGCGGTACTTTCCAGAGGACTTTTCCTTGCTTATCCATCTTAACAAGCCCTAAATACTCATAATTAAATATAAGCTCACCTTGCGCAGTGAGCACTGCTCCGTGAATATGTGTACCGGGTCTCGACTTTGGTCTTTCAGACTTAGATAAGTGAATAGCCTCCTCAGACCACACCTTGAACCAATCCACATCCCATTTGTTGATAACATTACCCCCCATATCGGTAAGTTCTACTACCAGCCTACTGTCGGACGCAATCCGAGTAATCAAATTAACACCGTTGCATATATTCGCTGCTTTGTTATACAATAACTCATTAGAAAATAAATTTTTTTTATAAAACCATGGGGTTGACTTGCCAGTCATCTCTAAAACCGATTGAAGCCCTTCCTTTGCCAGTTTAAAAATACTATATGGAAAAACTTCATATTTTCCAACTGCAATCCCATAACTAAACACTAAGAAGACAATTGAACAACAGAATGCAATAAAAGGGACATTTTTTTTCATGCACAATTACCTAATACCTATAAAGCACATAAATAGACCTGAACAGATAACTTTTAGGAACAAGACAACCTGTCGCGTCTTACTTATCACTTTTTGCACATTATATACAATAGATTATCTATCATATTGGATTTCTTAGATGCCTTGAATATAGTTAATATCAGTGAGATTGGACTTGAGTCGGATGGGTTGACAAAGAAGACCAATATGGGCGGCGTCAAAAAATCTAAGCGCTTTTACTAAAAATCAATTTACCGAAAATTTCTATAGTTTTTTTTCTAATATGCGCATCAAGCAGAAAAAGCACAAAACTTCCAAAAATCGTACCTATAGCAATCTGTATAGCCAGCGAAACCAGCAATATTTGCCCGACAAGTAAATTGGACTTCAACAGCATTACGACAGCCCCCACAACTGCTCCGGATGCTGCTATTGATGGAATTACAGATGACATAATATCATACAAGGAAATATTGCTCAACCGCATCAAAATCAACAAGAATATCGGCGTTACAAGAAAGGCGGCATGGATCAGGCGGGAAACAGCAACACCCATAACCTGCATATCTATGCCAGATTCCTCTACGATCTTGGATATTATTAGCAGAATTATTATTCCGCTAATAGTCCTCGCCCATTCCAGGATCGCAGTGTTGTGTGATCGTTGTAGCGCTTGGAGCAACGGTCCAGTAAAATATGCAAAAATGATTACCATTCCCCAAACACAAAGAACTTTGATAGCAGCAGACGCAGGTATCCAGATGGGACCGATGAGCTCAACCACCGAATCGCTTATAATTGCGAGTCCCGCAAGAGCGGGTAACGTCAAAGTGGCGCTCATTTTTATACAAGTAATAATGCTGCCCCTTAATTGATTCGGATTATCTCTGTGTCGCGAAAACTCAGGGAGAGAAACCGCTTGGAATCCTGCCTGAGTCAGCATAAGAACCATGTTCACAAGCCGGTCAGCGAGTCTATAAACCCCGACAGCAACAGGACCAAATAGGAGCCCAAGAATGATATTGCTGGCCTGGACATCTGCAAATATTCCAAGCTGTGCCGCAAAGTTCATAGAAGATAGTTTTAAAAGGTCTTTAAGATGCGCCCAAGAGAACCTTAAACGAGGACGCCACTTACTAGATACCCATAACAAACAGAGAAATACAAAATCTTTGCATAACTGCTGACCAACAAGCGCCCATACACCATAATCGGCATAGGCCATTCCGACCCCGACAGCGCCGCTCGTAACAACGGAAATGTTTGTACAAATTGCAATTGATTTGAAATTCATAGCCCGCTTTAGAAGTGATGCCTGAACAACAGCTAGGCCCTGAATTAACAAGCATAATGACAAAACGGAAATAATGTTCTTAAGTTCAGGTAACTGATTAGCCTTTGCCCAAATACCGCAGAATGATATGCTAACGAAAATAAGAGCTATGCTCGCTAAAACATCTACCCAGAACACGGCGTTTAAATGATCCGGAGCTAGATCTTTCTTCTGGATTAGCGCTGTCGCAAGTCCCTGCTCCAGAAACATTTGGATAAAGCTGACATAAATTAATGCGATCGCTATTATTCCAAATTCACGCGGGCCTAGCATTGCTGCAAGGATAAAAGTGAAGATTCCTGAAAAAGCCTTTTCACTCCAGTTGGCAGTATATGCCCACTTGATAGCCTCCAGGAAAGACGGCTCGCCGGTCATTCTACAGCTTTCTTCCTATCATAATAAGTTCCGAGTATAATAAACTGTCAAGCGACCGCAGCATCAATCTGCTGACCCTAATAGCTCGCGCTGGCATTATACCTATCGTCTCTTCATGTTTAGTTCCTGCGCATTTTAACCATTTTCGCACTATCCTAAGATGTGTAAAATGCGTGCCGCTCTCTTCAAAGTGATCTTTACCCCGAAAAGCATCTTTACCTCTCAATTTATCCCAAATGAATTTCAGATTAAACATATTAGGAACAATCAAGATAACTGATCCATTATTTAATAGTAACTCCATGAGTGACGATAATGCTGTTATCGGATCCTTAACTAAATGCAATACATTATTCAGCAACAAGCAATCAAATCTTTCTTTAGCAAGCTTTTGAACGGCTGAAGAAAAATCTCCGCTGACTATTTCAACTCTCTTTTCTGCGACAGCCCCGGACAGCACGCAATCCATCGGAACAGCGACTACACGTTTACCCATCTCTACTAACCGGCCTTCTGTAGCTCCCCATCCACACCCAATAGACAGAACACTATGAACTTCTCTGGGTACCCTATCAAGGATATCCATTCTCACTGGCTCATAGTAATCCTTGGAATATGACTGATTTTTGAGTGTTGTCTCTCCTTCAAAAAGGGATCCCCGCCAGAAAATCGCATCGCTAGGCCTCATTAGGACCTCAATCTGTCTTCTAAACTCGCGATCAGACACACCGAAGCGAGTACCGATGTATTTGTTGGGCAGGTGATGAAGCAGAAAATCGTCAATATGTGATATGCAAATAAGTTTTCTAAAATTGCACTGAGTATAGATATCGGTAGCTGCAGTGCATAACATATCATAGATTCCTTCATGTGGTTTAACTAGAAAGCCACCTGATAATATAGCTGCGCGAATCTGTTCTTTGGTAGCTATATAGCAAGCAGAATGCAAATTAGTAAATTTTGCAAAGGTATAGCCTCCTTTAGATATCACCGATTTTGGGTCCCAATGGAAATGTCCATGAATCTCTGGATAGTTTATCTTTCCATAATCATCTTTCTCGAAACGAAAAAAGCCAAGAATTTCATCCTCAGATAACACCGAACTAATTGAATAGAAGAAGCTTATGTTATTTTCAGTTATGAGAGTATCGTCTTCAGAATAGATAAATAAGTCATAGTATTCTAACCTTTCAGCAAATATTTTCTGGTGGCCAAAAGGGAGCGACCACGGGTTCTTTGCAGGAAGCCCTACCACAAGCTCCACTCCCGCACCTATCTCCTTAGTGATATTGGACAGAACCACAATATCAATGTCGAACTGCATGGATCTGTATTCCTGTATAAGGCGTTTTAAATAGGTGTCGTTTGCAGTCCCATAGCTGGCAATAGCAACGATTATTTTCATAGACTTTGACCTATCAAGATCGGTTCCGCTCTAGCCGTATTCCCATAATCGGATGAAGTGTTAAAAAGACTGAGCTTTCCCAGGTAAATAATCAGCACAAACTTCTCGTTCTAAACATATTACTTCAAGCGTTCTCTCCATCGCCTCTTAATCACTTGCATAACACCTGCTTTTTTCAGAAGCGCCTTGCCAGCGATTGAAACAGCAGTCAAAGGGGTCCTAAAGCCATTTAATAATACCCCACGCAGAGTTGGAGCAAAGAGCAACAATATGCCCTCTCGCTGATTCATATTAGCCCATTGCCTCTTGTAAAGGGCATCACCGAATCCAAAGTCTAATTCAGCAATTCCATTTTCTGCATACACATCTTCGATCACTTTATAGATTAGAAATGCACCAGGATCATAATCGCTATAAGTAGGATCGTATGCTGTAGTCCAAAAGCTGAAGGATTTTTGGTAAACAAGTCCATTCCAGAAAGCAATTGGCTTGCCTCCAAGATATAACATATAACTCCGAAGCCAATTTCGGCTTGCAGCAAGTTTAATAAGTCTACAGTGTTCTTCGTTGTCAACAAAGCCAACCCTTAAACCCCGCTGGTATGCTTTCGCTGCGACTGTTTCGCAGTCTGATAATACAGCTGGCAATTCCGCAATATGTTGATGTTTCTTAATTAAAATTAGCTCTCCGAAAGTATTTTCGAATTTTTTAACCATACGTTTGAGGTTGTATCTGCTTTTTCTAGGCCGCTGGCCAATCAGTTCATCAAAGCTCTTGGGCAATTGCGTTTTCCAATGATCTAGAAGAGTTGGAAAATAGTCCCGACGGAATATCCCTCCTGCCTCACTGACCATCTTAAAGAACCTTCCATCAACATCGAGGTTGTGAAAAGTTACTAAGTCAACACTACCACTTTTGAGTGTTTTTTCTATCGATCTTATAAGTAATGATAAATTGTTTTCACAACAATCACCAATCAAACCACCATAAACGAAAGTAATATGTTTTATTCTAGGCACTTTGATCTTTTTATAACCAAAAGCTATGTCAAGAGACCTAATTTCATACCTCCCCATAAGGAGAGTTTCCTGAACTCCATTCAAACTTACCACAATAACATGGGGGCTGACGACTTCAGCGCGGGATTGCAGCACAGTAAGATAAAAATCAAAATCTGCATTTATTTCAGTTATTCTAGGTTGCCAGTCTTTGTACAATAATGATAATTCTTTGATATTATCATATACTTGAATATTATAGTCGTTATGAATTGACATTATATTACCCAAAAATTAATAGTTAATACCAGTCTAATTTATTATGTTATTTTTGCTATAGTGCCAATTTTAAGAAGAAAAGCTTGCCTAAGTTTAGATATATATAGTAATTTTTATGATAGAATTAGCTTTTTGTTAGGCAAGGAGCGATTTAAATGCAGTGCCTCTAAATCAAGGATATTATTTTACCTGCTTAGGTGCGATCACCAATTAAAAGGATTCACATAAAAGAGCGGAACCCCATTAGCTTCAGGCATCTTTGCAGAGCCCCGAGGATGCTCTGCCTGCTTATGCATTACAGTCAAGCTAACTCATTGGACATGTGTTGTTTTGGCAAGCAGCGAAAGTTTTATTCGCTCATAGCCATATGCACGAGTAAACCTGGCTTTTAATCCCACCTTAACCATGCCAAGTCTTCCCCAGTATGACAATATTGGCTATGCCATGAACACCAGCGCTTTTAGGTAAATATTATCATTTAAATTAACTAATTCATTTGACTTTCGGTTCTTTTTATAATTGGTGACTTAATGAAGATGAGTCTCAATAATCAATTACTCAGCAAACCGAAGATTACCTGGCGCATAGATTCTTTGAGTCCTATCCCCCTCGTATGCCCCAACGCTCCAAAATACTCGAGGCTTAGCAGCACGATTAGGGCCGGTAACAATATGTAGTGCTACGTTATATGCAACGCCTACAATCGTATCATCTGTGCATGCTATTGAAGCATTGGATGGTGCAAGCGAAGGTATCCCTGAACACAACCCACCAAGATTAAGTCCCGATCCAACCGTTATCCCGCTGCCGCTAAGGGGAGCGAATGGATATGCCCCGATCTCCGCATATCCACTGCTCGTTGCTTGTGAGTTTGTGTGGCCAATTGTATTTGACTCCATTTTATCCAAGACTTTACTACCAAAATTTACGACTGGATAGTCGGCTATCAGATAGTTATTTTGTACTGTCATGAACGGCAAATTCGGATATGCAGAACGAGATGGCCCGTTGATTGGCCTTTGGCTAAACACTTCTGGAGATTGAATTGTGTTATTAAATACATATATTCCAGCACCGTTACCGGTCGCTAGTCCGTTATTATCAATCTGAATTGCTTGATTCCGTTGTGAAATTATGACATTATTGAAACAGTAATCAATATCTCCGTCCTTAGGGGTATGGAATATAGTAGCTCCACCACTGGAATTACTAATAAAATTATTATATATAATTAACCTTCCGCCCGTAGATTCAACAACATTTCCATGAGATGTTGGGTCAAATGAACGAGCTATATTAATAAAACTGTTACCCCATACATAGAGTGAACTTCCTAGAATCCCATTACGCATATAGGCCACATAATTATTATAGATATGCCCCGCAGATCCCTTGAAAGCCATTGCCATATCTTGCGTAGTGTCACCTCCATCCCAAACGTTATCATGGATTTTCATGTTCATATCCGGGCCTTCATTTATTAAAGGTGCATTCACTACAATCATATTGTCCTTTGTTGCCGTCCCTCCATGAGACCATCCGTGGAAGTAACAATTCTTTACTTCAGCCGCACAATTACCGGGGCCCAGTGCTAACATGACAGGAACCGTAGGATCAGTGTCATTCAACTGCGCTAAGCCTTTGAATTCGATATTATCAGCAACTAACCAATTTCCATATAGCCTCATCATGGCCTTTACCCTCTCAGGACTCACATTAGGCACGCCCCCCTCTGCGTCAAGAACTGGCCTAGACCATGAACCGCCGGAATACCATGTTTGATCCACACCGAAGTAGATAGGATTGGATTGAGTTCCAGAGCCAAAATACCAATCCCATGAAATAGCTTCCCTTGGCCAAATCACACCCCCCTTGAGTATAAATTGATCTCCAGGTTTTCCACCTGCCTGCTGTTTCTGCAGACAATTAGCCGTGCAGCCCCGCATTCCTGGGGCTCGCTTCCAAGGGGATGATTTGGTAAGACCATCGTTTGCATCGTCACCGTTTTGCCAATCTATATAGTAGGTGGCTGACCATCCTATTGAAGCAAATAACAAAATAACCAAAACCAAAGACAACTGGGCTAATCTCCTCATCGTGGTTTTACCTCCTATGCTCTTCGCACTGCTGTGCCTGCTTAATACCATCTTAATCTTTAATGCAAGGGAAATGCCACAATGAGTGTTGCTTTAACTATCTATTTTATCGGCTCTTTAGCCTTTCGGCTCAAGCTTGTATTGCAATTCAAACTGGAAGCTCTTTGCAAAATTACTATATGGTAATCGCTACCTCTTTATCGGCACCCATGACCAAATAGATTCCAAGTTATCCTCTTCTCATTTTTCCTATGAACTAAGGATGACCCTGCCAACGGGTAGTATTCGGCTCTTAAAATTTAGCGCCATGTCTATCACGCGCTTGAGATCGCCTGGTGTGCATCCAAAAGGAGAAGGCATCTCGGATATGTCATGCGTGTAAAATATTAACCAGCCGTTGCACTTGTAGTTGGCATCAATAAGGCGACCAATCGTTTCTAAATCCAAGCAGCCACTGTAAAGGGAGTTAGCCCTGAGCAGGTTCAAGTCCACCGGCGATTTATTAATGCCGGGAATGATACCGCGGCAGCTTAAAAAGAGCCGGCCTATGCTCTTCTTTGCAAAGAAACTGATTTGCCCGTAAGGATAGGAAAACAGACGCAGGAGCTCTTTGCCGGCATATTGCTCAATAGCCTCACTCCCCTTCAACACACCGCACCGGAAATCCCTCAATGAGATTAACCTTAGTGAACTGTGGTCGAAGCTATGGCTTCCGAGTTCGTGACCATCGCTGAGCAATTCCTGAAGGTCTGCTTGGCTGAATAGGCTGCCGAGGCTGTTGGTCCGATTGATCAATCCCATGGCAGCATAATAGGTCCCAGATAACCCGTAGCTTTTCAGTATAGATCCTCCAATTCGGAAGGCGGATTGCGGAAAATCATCGAAGGTAAAGGACACAATTGGTTCTTGAAGATCTAGATGCATATTCCGCCGGCCATAAGCTTCCAAAGCTCCCCACCTGATCCTCTTAAGCACATAAGGTAAAGGCATATTCAAGCACTCTATGGCCCGCCAACGGATACCAATCTATAACAGGCATTGCCTGTTGAAATTATTCAATGACTGTGCGCACGAGACCAATGTTGAGAAGTTGAAACGTCTTTCATTACTTGCTACAAAAGCCAGAAAAGGGCGCAAACTAGATTCATTCCATGCATTGAAGAGCTTTGAATGACCGATCAGGACGAAGGGAACATCCTCGCCTTCTATGGTTTGCCTTTCAGCACGCATCAAAGCCATTTTTAGCTGGCGCCCCGAGCACTGATTAAAATCAGCTTTCCAGGCGTGCTTTCCGAGGACAGCGCCAAGAGGAAACGATGCTGCTTTTCTACGTTTAGGCCTTTGGGCACTAGAGGGCAATGGGCCTAATTGAACTCTGTGCAGTCTGTTGTTAAGTGCCCGGTAGAGGCGGTTGATAGTCAGGAACGCCAAGATAAAGCGCTGTTCCGAATAAATCGGAAACTCCCAGAGTTCACCCCGATCGTCTTTAAGCCGGATGTCCTTCTTATTAACAGGCCAGGGCCTCATGTGATGGCAAGCATTGGAGTAATCAAATGATACTATACCCGAACGACATCCGCCTTTGAAAACAGATGAATCTATTATGATGTTATTTTCCAGCAGTGCCTTTACGACGTTTGCTGAGGGACTCACGGCCCAGTTGGCGGCACGAAATGCTAAGCAGCGATAGTCACCGCTGACCGGTTTTAGCAGGCCTTCGAGAAACTCCTTCCCTGTTTTAACCATCCAGGCCATTCGATCGTAGGGTAACTCGGCGAAGTTATACTCCGCCCACTCCTGGCGCCACCGTCCCTGGTCTTGGACGGCATTGAAATATGAAGAGTGCAGGTGTAATTGAGCATCATGGCCGCTGGACAAGGCGAAGCATAGTTGATCCGCTATTTCGGCATAATAGTAATCGTCGCGGCCTACTTCTTCTTTATACTCTCTGAACCTCAGAATCTCGGCCGCGTCCGCCATGATAGTTACTTTGGCGCCATAACCGTCAAAAAGGCGGATTAGCCGGTTTGTAGGTTCGACCATGAGAGCACGGGGGCAACCATCCCCGTTGCCATGGATCTCGTAATCAAGTGTGAAGATGATTCGGAGCATCAATGGCCCTTAAATTTCGCTTTCATTTTGATAATTCTGCGAATATTTTGCCTAAGGTCTTCCAATCTTCTTACAGTCCTATATAATATTCCTTGCGAAAAGCAATCAATTGGTATCCCCATAATCTCTGCCCGGACCTTCTTTTTAAGCAGGCAATTCATTATCACATCTTCGACCAAACCTCCAGCTAATTCGAAGGTCATAGCTAACGGAAAGAATTGGTTAATCCTATGAAAATCCAGCCCAACAAAAGGAAACAACTGCGGGTTTTGCTTCATTATGGCGATCGCTTCCGGGCTAGGGGCGACACCATCCACCTTCCGGTTCCATTGTTCCATGCCTAACAGGAGGGGCACCCATTCGCTTTTAAATTTTTGCCAGGCTTGTCTTCGGGAGGGATGTGCAAGAACGGCCACGCCCTGATATTCCTTCACCTCCCGCAGCACCTCCTCCGTTTCTCTTCGAGCGCCTAAGAAAGGGATATTGCCCCACACAAGCACATGAACTATGTTCATTGGATCGCTATATTCAATCCCAGGTACTATAAGGAAGTCACCCTCACTGTTATTGGTGCAGGCGTCACGGTAGCATCGCCACCGGTCAGCAGTGAAAGACTCATCATGTTCACTGGTCAATACACAACCATAGCCTGCCCTTTTGAAAAAGGATGCTATTCTCTGCAGAGGCCAACTGCCGTCATAGGACCAGTCTGAATGCACGTGGGCTGCAGCACGAATCTTCATTCAGTGCGATGCCCGACCTGGCAGGATTTTCCCCATAACGTTTTGGATAGCGTCCTCCCAAAACAGGGCCGAGTTCCCGGGCCGCCAGTTGTACCATTTTTCGTTATGATTATAACGGCATACTTCCAGGAGAGTCCTAATTCTGGAATAATTCGGCATCAACTTAAATGTGCTTTTCCCCTTTAATACCGCCAGGAGATGAATCATTTCTCTCCCCAAATGTCTGCAGACTATCGAATTCCAGGGCGGTGGTTCCGGGGGCTCAAAAGAAGGATCAAGCGTTTGCATTACTGTCCAGGCCGGATAGTGCAACCCCAAGCGGATCGCAAGGGCCATGCTCCCCCAGGAGCGACCGTTTAACTCCATGAACCATAATCGGTCATACGAATCCCGCAAGAGCTCAATCATAAACATGCCCGGCCAATTTGTTTTTTTGAGCATCCTTTCCGCAGGCCTGATCGGATGATCGGAAATTTCAAGAGATGCACATGCACTGGAACCGGACCCCAACGGGTTCACAGTCCGGATTCGCCGATGTGCGCTCCATCTCTTGACTCCATCAGGTCCATTCAGTCCGAATATGCCTTCACCGGTCCCCGCTAAGAAGGGTTGAACCATCATCAGGCCATCATAATCACATTCTTTTGCCGCCCTGGTTAGATCCGCTCTCTCTATACAGAAGAAAACCGGCCCCTTGCGGAGTTTACCCCCAGTCTCGGAAACAGCGGCGGCCGGCTTTATAACGACCGGCAATTGGTTGATCTTTAATAGGTCCTGCTTCTCTGATATATAGATAGTTTCCGGCACATTAAATCCAGCATCCCTTGCTGCTTCCAACTGATCTTGCTTCTCGAGTGCCAGCCGAGAATTTCGCCCTGTTGCCCCTGCGACAGGAATGCCATGGTTGCTCGCCACCCGGTCACACAACCAAACCGAAGCATCATCCAGAGGCAACAAGATTCCGGCCCCGAATCGCCGACTTGTCTTTCCAATCTGTTCAACAGTCTGCCATGCATCTCTCTCAGGTGGCGTTACCTCAATTAACCTTATTCCCCTTATACGCCGCAGCGGCGGGGAACTGCCCTTGCGACAGAAGGCCATTACCTGAAATCCATGATCCAACAAATCCCATGCAACTTCCGGGGCCGAAAGGGATTCCCCGAAACCAATAAGAACTATGACCTCTCCATTTCCGGAATTCATATGCCAAATGCCGATGAGCGTCAGTTACTAAAGAGCATCACGAAGTGAACGATTTACCCTGCCAAACCAGGCGAGAATATGCATACCGATTTCTAATTCCGAGCCTCGGCGCATTGGATCAGGGAATTGACTATGGCTGAAAGGGCGCTTCTATCAGTAGCGATAAAGCCGCTTCCTTTGTCTCTGCGGAGTATTGCCACTTTGCTGCGCACTTCTTCGGCACTGGTAAGAAGACTGAGCCTCCCCTCCTGTGAAAGGTAGGTATCAACCGCGCCGATCTTCCCACGGAATATGCTGTAAACTGGGACTCCGAGGGCCGCGGCCTCCCGGTTCATGGTGCCTCCTCCGCTTATCACGAGATCCGAATACCACATGAGATCGAGGCCGTTAACAACGTGCTCCGGAATGATGATCCTGCGGGATTTGACCAGATCGGCCCACTTGCTCATTATCCAGGCGGTCTGCTTGACTTCGTTTCTGGGGAGAATCACCATGCGAACGTCAGGGTTTGAGGAGAGATGATCAAGCACGGCGGCGAAGAGTATCTCGCTTTCCGGGT
>JBGSUA010000106.1:0-20726 GCA_041753575.1 Desulfatiglandaceae bacterium | reverse complement strand
GTTCGATGATGTTCCTTTCCCTCGGCATCCAGAATAACTATCGTGGGTGTCCACTTGACATTGAAGCGTGCTGCAAGCTCCTTATCATTATGCGCCACTCTGAGGCCTATAACCCTTTCATTCATAAACGCCTTGACCTTTTCATCAGGAAACGTAACTGCTTCCATCTGCTTGCAGCCAATTCAGCCAGGATTGAAAAAGTCCAACACCACAGCTTTTTTTTCGGTTTTTGCCCGGGACAGGGCCGTGTCAAGAACCGATTCCCACGCGACCATATTTTCCATAGCAACCCTCCTCTTGATTGTTACAATCAGCCCATGGTTTATAAGAGTGTTTTCAAACTTACACGATATCAGATAAGTGAATTGCCATAGTAGAAGCGGTATAAAGTCTCATCCCGGGCCCCTGCCAGATACATTATCATTGTCAGGTGGTTCATCAGGCCTCTTCTGAAGAATCCGCCTTTAAGATATCGCCGGCCGGAGGTAACTATTTTTTCTGAAATGAACAGGAGTTTCCCGCTTTTTCTAAAGGCCTTTGCCATCTCTACATCCTCCATTATCAGCCTTTTCTTGAAACCTCCCAATAAGTTAAATAATCTCGATCTGCAAAAAAGACCCTGATCCCCATAAGGAAGTCCCAGATACCTCGTTCTCAGATTAGCCCATCCTGATATCAATCTCAATTGAGGCGGCACTTCCTTAAAGGCCAATCCAAAACAGCCCAGAGAGTAGCGAGAGCCAATGGTTAGTTTGCGTATGTGATATCCAAAATTGGGCGGAGGAACTGAATCGGCGTGAAGGAACCAAAGGATAGTGCCGGAAGCCTGGCTGGCTCCTTGGTTAAGTTGAATTCCCCTGCCTCTCGGAGCGCATATTATTCGGATCTTCTCATTCAAATGCAGGCACTCGGTATTTCTGTAAAGATCGTCTAGACCTTTAACCAGTATTATCTCATCATCAGGCCAGATAAGGTCCTGGAGACGCTCCGCAAGAGTGATTGCCTGAAATGAGTTTGATTCAAGAAACGGAATAATGATGGAGATTTTGTCGCGAGCGAATTCTTTTGCCAATAAAAATTCAGCGTCATCGAGCCTGTCCACATCGCGCCTCTCCGAAAGGATGGCAATTCTGTGTCCAATCTTGTCAAGACTTGTCACAGTCTCCTGAAAGACATCCGAGGTTGACCAAGACATTAGATTAAACGCTTCGGGGCAGGGTCGCCCGAGCCCTATTACATAATAACCTCCATCGCTCGCAGGGCCTACAGGAGTCTTACCCTCTCCGAGAGCACCGAAAGCCTCGCACAGATCCCCCACGTCCAGATCAGCGATATCGGTTCCCATGAGTACCGCCTGCCCATAGCCGAGCCCAAATGCCGCTTCGAAGGCATTCCGCATCCTATAGCCAAGGGTTTCACCCTTCTGGGCAATAAACTTCCACGGGCCAGGGTATATTTGAGCGATAAATTGCTTTTTATCGGGAGGATCGTAGCATATTATTCCATCTATATCAGCTCTTGCCTCTATTAAATCAGATGCTATCCCAAGCGATCTCCTCGCAAGGATCGAGTATAACCGCAAGGCCTCATTAGGCCCTATTTCCGCGGCCAGTCTGGTCTTGACCTTTCCGGCCTCCGGAAACTTTAAAAAGACGAGCAGAGCCTTTTTTTGGCGCTTTCCGTTCATACCATTAATGTGGTTTAAGTTTTTTTAGAGACACGAAGAAGGTCTTCCCTTTGGTCTCATCCGACTCAACCCAGACATTCCCGCCGTGTCTATGGGCCAGTTCTCTGACGATCCCGAGGCCTAGTCCTACACCTGATACGCCCTTCACATTACCGATCCTCTTGAATGGCTCAAAGATCGTCTTACAGGCCTCGCTGGGTATCGGTACCCCATCGTCGTAAACCGACAAAAAAAAGTAATCATCCCCCTCGCGGCAATTCAGAGTTATCTCTTTCATTCCATCTCCTCCGTATTTGAGGGCGTTTTCCACAAGGTTTCTTAGTATCCTGACTAATGCCATCCTGTCAGCCCAGACACAAGGAAGCGCGGAAGGGTATCTCATTTCGACGCCTAACGCCCTGAGCCTCCCGGAAAACTCTTCCTTCAAAACTCCGAGAAGTTCATCCAACCTTGTGGTTTCCGGGCTCACCGGCGTAACCTTTGTAGCTATAAATGCGTTTACCTGATCGGCCATCCTAAGGATCTGCTCGGAAGCAGAAAGTATCATGCCGGTATATTTAAGAGCCTTTTTGTCCTCAAAGGTCTCCACATAATTCTTCAATCTCCTGGCAAGACCGTAAGCAGCCATTGCCGGATTCTTCAGGTCATGGGAAATGGAATAAGCGAAGAGCCTGGTGCTCTTCTCAGCATCTATGAGGGCCTCCTCCGCTTCAATCGTCTTCGTTACATCCCTGATTACGCCCTGATAGCCTTTGATCTTCCCACCCTCTGATCGCCTCACGGATGCGCTTAGAAGGCACCTCATTATTGAGCCGTCTTTTCTTCTAATCCTCGCCTTGAAATCCTTAATGGCGCCCTTCTCCTCGACAAGGAGCCTAAAGGATTCCATCTCAGCGCGATCAACAAAAAGCCCCCCAGCTCCGACCTTGGTAAGCAGTTCATCCCTGCTGTAGCCCACCAGTTCCTCAGCGGCCCTGTTTAGCTCTGTAAATCTTCCCGCTCTATCCATGATGCAAATGGCATCCATGGAATCGTCAAAAAGACTCCTGTACTTGGCCTCACTTTCTTTAAGTGCCTCTTCAGTCCTTTTCAAACTGTCAATATCCAGGATCATAGCCTGCTTTGAAATGCTTCCATCCCTTCTGAAGATGGGGGCGTTCACAACGTAATACCAGCGGTTGTCAAGAGGGCTGAGTATCTCCCATTTTACAGTCTCGCCCTTGAAGACCCTGTCATTGACACACCAGGGGCATACAGAATCCATCCCATGAATTACCTTGTAACATCTCCGGCCTGTTCCATCGTACCCTGTGCGATCAATGAAATGCCTGTTCATAAACTCCACAGTGTAGTCACTCGAACAGATATAGATCAGGCCTTCAAATGCCTCTATCATGGCCCTGTATCTGGCAGCACTTTCGCCTAAGGAATCGGCTTGTCTGGCATATCTTCCAGCAAGTTCCCCAAGCGCATTGATCCTAGCCCTCAAAGAAGCAACCTCAATCGCAAGCTGTGCGTGCGTCTTTTCATGCTCCATGAAACTATCCTCCCGCTTGGATAGGGTGGAAGGCTGTTTAAGAAAGAAAAAGCTTATGAACTTCTGACCACGCGCTGGACTAGGAATGTCTAAGAACCAGCATCGGGAAAGAAGAAGCATTTTCTCCAAGAAGAATAACTTCAATAGCGAACTGAGCTTTTTATTACTGACGGCTTTTCATGCAATAATAACAGCGAGTGAAAAAAAAGGCATCCCCAATTCTGTTTCTCACTTAAGAAATGGCCCTGATTCAGGATGGCGCTATAAGGGTGGATAATATGTATTATATCCTGCAAAAAAATTCAGAGACCGAAAGGCCGAAAGCTCCCAACGGGATCATTAAGCGCTTTGAGTCTGGCGTGCTAACGGTAGGACCTTGGTTCAATTAGATATTTCCTCACCTTATAGCCAAAGATTCGCTCGGTAGTCTTCAAGGCATTTGCAGCCTTCCTCATGTTCCCCCTTGCGGTCTTAAGGGAATCTATAAGGATCTCTCGCTCAAATCTATCTACCGCCTCTTCAAGCGACTGGGCCTGCTGAGTACCTGTATCCTTAGCCGTCTGAAGGGTTGGAGGCAGATGATAGCTGTGAATCACCTGGTCGTCGCAGAGCAGTACCGCTCTTTCAATACAGCTTTCAAGCTCTCTCACATTTCCCGGCCAGTGGTACTGAACGAGGGCGTCTATCGCCGGTGTGGAGATTCGTTTTATGTCCTTTTTGTATTCACCAGCATACTTTTCCAGGAAATAATCGGCCAGAAGAAGAATATCCGCTTCCCGCTCCCTCAAAGCAGGCAGATAGATAGGATAGACGTTGAGCCTGTAGAAAAGGTCCTCCCTGAATAATCCTTCCTCGACCGCGGAGCTGAGATCCTGATTTGTCGCGGCGATGAGACGCAAGTTAACCTTCAATGTCTGAGTTCCACCAAGCCTCTCCAACTCACGCTCCTGCAACACCCTGAGAAGCTTGCCCTGACTTTCAAGCGCAAGCGAGCCAATCTCGTCCAGGAAGATAGTGCCTCCATTAGCCAGTTCAAATTTACCCATCTTCTGACGACTGGCCCCCGTAAAGGCACCTTTTTCGTATCCAAAAAGCTCAGCCTCCACCAGGTTTGCCGGCAACGCAGCGCAGTTGACTTTGATGAATGGACGCTCCGCCCTCAGGCTGTTATAATGAATAGCGTTTGCGACAAGCTCTTTTCCGGTCCCGCTCTCCCCTAACAGGAGCACATTCGCATTGCTCTTAGCCACCTGGGTTATTAGGTGAAATACCTCCTGCATCTTTCGGCTGTTTCCGATGATATTTGAAAAGCTATATTTTATGTTAAGTTCCCTCTTCAGACGGACATTTTCTTCTCTTAGTTCATCAGTTTCCCGGTTTATCCTCTCCAGCACCGAAACCTTCTCAGCAATAAGGGTGCTGATGATGGAAAGAAGTCTCAGCTCGTCGTCGAGGGAGCTGTCTCCCTTGGCGGTCCTGTCAACACTCAGCGCCCCTATTATCCGACCTCCTTCTTTTACTGGAACGCACAGGAAGGCTATCTTGGATTTATCAAGCTTTCTTCTTGCCTTCGTCCGGTCAAGAAAAAAGGGATCACCATCAAGGCGGGGAACAGCCATAGCCCTTCCAGACTCAATAACCCTTCCCGTTATCCCCTCGCCCAGCTTATATCTGCCTCTGTTTTGTGCGGTTATAGATATTCCGTGGGCCATTTCGATATGGATCTCTCCGGTATCCTTATTGAGGAGTGTTATGGAACCCCTGTTCATACCGAGGCGTTCAGAAAGGAGATCCAGAACCTTGTAAAGGGACTGGCGCAAATCCAGGCTTGCGTGGATCGCCTTGGTTATCTCATAGAGGCATTCGACCTCATCAGGTCTGGGTTTAGTAGAACTGTCCTTTTCCATGCAACGATACACCCTCTCTAAGTAGCCCTAAATAATATTTTAGTATATAGCATGATATCATGAATATCCACTAGCTTGATTAAATGAAAGAGATGATATTCATGGAAAAAGGCCCCTTTGAACCTCTATAATACAGCAGTGCAGGATCATTGGTGATGCATCTCATCAGGGGTCTTCTCGGGAGGTTCCGAGCAGGACGGATGGAAGGAAGCGGCATTTTCAGCCTGATCTTTAGCGCAAGCAGAGGCCAGCCTATTAACCCTTGACCTTTTCACCCAGCATGAACCATAAACAAAGTAGTAAATAAAATATTTCGGAGTTTTTTATGGACTATTCATTTGAGACAGGGATCTATCGGCCCCCAAGCGAAGGCGGAAGCTCTTCATTGCTGTTGAGGGTTACCCGTAACTGCCCATGGAATAATTGCACCTTCTGCGGAATGTATAAAGCTGAGAAATTCTCAAAAAGGCCTCCTGTCGAAGTAAAAAACGATATTGATGCCATAGCCCAAATATGCCGGGAACTTGGAGCCCTGCCTTCAGATGGATATTTCCTTCAATCAGGAGTAAGCCCGGTTGACTCCCTGCTCAAGAAAATCCCTTCACTCGGCTCCTCTATAGGCTTCGGAATGGTTCTTGAGTGGATACACTCCGGGATGAAGACCGCATTCCTCCAGGACGCAAACAGCCTGATTATAGAAACTGATGACCTCGTTGAGATACTTGTCTATCTGAGGAAGACCTTTCCAACCATCCAGCGCGTGACCTCCTACGCAAGGGCCCGTACGCTTTCAAAGAAATCCGTGGAGCACTTGAAGGCCGTAAGGGAGGCAGGCCTTGACAGGCTTCACGTCGGTCTAGAAACGGGTGACGCCGATCTCCTCAAGGCCATAAGGAAAGGGGCATCGCGCGAAGACATGGTTCTGGCCGGCAATAAGGCCAAGAAGTCAGGTTTTCAGTTATCGGAATATTGGATGCCGGGTCTTGGAGGAAAGAGATTCTCGCATCAACATGCCGTAAATACTGCGGGAGCACTGAACATAATTAACCCTGATTATATTAGATCGAGGCCCTTTTTCCCCCACCCTGGGACGCCCTTATATCTGGCGGTGGAGAATGGCGACTGGCCCCTTCTCACCCCCCTTGAGCAACTCATAGAATTGAAGGAGACGGTCACGTTTCTTGAGGTCACATCCAAGGTTTGCTTTGATCATGCCGGCAACTACTGGCCCGGTTTCAAAGGAAGACCTGTATTTAAGCACAGTTATGAAGGATATCAGTTCCCCGAGAAAAAAGAGCAGGTTCTGGAGTTGATAGAGGAGGGCATACAGTTCCAGAAACGCATCCCTACCGATCCTCCGCCATGGCTGTTGCGATAGAATCCATCAGAACCATTTACAGGCATATATCGAAAAGGAATGGATAGTCCATGAAAAACGATTTTCTCTTTGTTTTCTCTGAAAATGTCAGGATTTTTCTAAATAAGATGAGGATTGAAGTCTTCCAAATATTGAACCGTGAATGTGGGCTATCCGTTGAGAAGAAATGGTTTATTTTTGGCGGCAGATATCATTATCTAAATGTAGTCCTGTTCGAGCATCCCAGGATGCTCGGCTCCTATAATCCTGCCAGAATTGAAATCGGGCTCCATAAGAAACTTATGCTTGCCCAGAGCGAAGACCTAGTCCGCGACATCCTCCGTCACGAGACAGCTCATCTCATGACCCATCTGCATTATGGAGAAACGTTCATGGACCATGGTTCCTACTACCGCAGCGTTTGCTCCATGTACAAATGGGGAGAAAACGTGCAGTCGGCGACTATTGACATAGAACAGAAAGACAACGCCACGTCAGAAGGCTCCCACTATGAAGCTGTCATAAGAAGGGTGAAAAAACTTCTTGCTCTTTCATCGAGTGATAATCCCCATGAGGCCAGGATTGCGACTCTTAAGGCTAATCAGATCCTTCTCACCCATAACATAAGGCTGCTTGAGAACGCCGGTGTTGATGAGGGAGAACAGATATACATGAAAAGGGTGCTTGAGGTCAGGAGGAACTCCGCAAAGCTGATGTCAATAGGTAAGATACTGGAGTCCTTTCTCGTTTCGCCCGTTTTCAGCCATCGGGACGGTTCAGTATATCTGGAGGTTACAGGGGATCGTGCAAACGTTGAGATAGCTGAGCATGTAGCGAGTTTTCTTGAGAGATCCCTGGAGTCCATGTGGATAGAAGCGAGAAGCAAGGGGCTTGGAGGAATCAGGGATAAGAATTCCTTTATGATGGGAGTAGCCGAGGGTTATCTAGCCAAGATCAAAAAGACCAAATCAGAATGCACCCCGACGGAAAGCCTGGCCATGATTGCCCTGGAATCAAGGCTCAAGCAAAGACTTGCACTGGTTTATCCCAGGCTCAACTCCACTCGCACAAGAGGCTTTTTTAGCAGGAGATCATTTGG
This sequence comes from Desulfatiglandaceae bacterium, assembly GCA_041753575.1. GTDB lineage: Bacteria > Desulfobacterota > DSM-4660 > Desulfatiglandales > Desulfatiglandaceae > CG2-30-51-40. The sequence continues at coordinate 13,139 of JBGSUA010000106.1, read as the reverse complement.
TGAGGGCAAAGAGGCAGGAAAAAGGCTTTCCATCAAAAAGGGAATAAGGGACAGTTCAGCGGAAAGTCTGCGTCTTACATATCGACACTATTACTGACCCTTCGCTTCCGGTCCCAGACATAGGCACCTATGAACTCCCAGGCGGCAAGAACCTGCATCCGGAGACAGGATTAGGCCCGCAAATGGCCACCCCGATCCCCGGAGCCGCTATTATTACTTCTTGAAAAGATTCAGAAACTCCCCGTATCCTTCACTCTCGAGTGCTTCAAGAGGAATAAAACGCAGCGCTGCTGAATTCATGCAATACCTGAGGCCGGTGGGAGGCGGGCCATCCTTGAATACATGCCCCAAATGAGAGTCTCCCTTACGGCTTCGCACCTCGGTTCTTTCCGTGAATAATCTTTTGTCCTTTTTTTCTACGATATTTTTCAGAACCAGGGGTCTGGTAAAACTTGGCCAACCGGTTCCGGAATCAAACTTGTCAAGAGAGCTGAAAAGAGGCTCTCCGGAATTTATATCAACATAGATTCCAGGCCTCTTGTTGTCCCAGTATTCATTGTCGAATGGCGGCTCGGTTCCTTCCTCTCTGGTAACCTTATACTGCATCGCAGTGAGCTTGGATTTTCCGGGATCCAACTTTTTTGCCTCCTTACCCCAAATGCCATCAAGAAATTGAGCACGGCCTGAGCCATGGCGGTAGTACAGGTAACGAACGGGGTTTTTCTTGTAATAGTCCTGATGATAATCCTCAGCCGGATAAAACTTTTTGGCCGGCAAAATCTGAGTTACTACCGGTTTTCCAAATACATTCTTGCCTTGGAGCTCTCTTTTTGATTTCTCGGCGATTTCTCTCTGCCCTTCATCATGATAAAATACAGCGCTCGAATAATGCCTGCCCCTGTCAACGAACTGGCCCTCAGCATCAGTAGGATCTATCTGTCGCCAAAAGATATCCAGAAGCGATTCATAGCTCACCTTTCCCGGATCGTATGCTATTTCGACCGCTTCCAGATGCCCCTTTTGAGCATAATCTTGATAGGTCGGCTCTGCTTCCATACCTCCAATATAGCCTGATATTACACCCTCTACCCCAGAAACTTCCTGAAAGGGTTTCTCCATGCACCAGAAACATCCGCCTGCAAAGGTAGCCTTCTTTAACTTTGAGGTGGAAGAGGATGTATCCGCGCTCACTGTTCCGTAAATACCCAGAATTAATGCCAAGGCAACGATACCCATATTATGACCCTCCATTGCAAATTTAATAACCTCAAAAAAAGTCGGAGTCGCAACGGCAAATGAAAAAACCCTGGACTAAGGGCATTCACACATAGGAACCCTACCAAAGGGTGGCGTCAAACCACACCACCGATAATCCCCAAGAGCTAGTCTCAGCAACACTTCCGCTGCCACAACGAGGAATTCAGAGCAACACAGCAGATGGAGTTTTTTACAAAGCCGTCAGATTTCTTTATTTTAGTAAAGTAGTGGTCATCAGGGATTTTTCAACGGAGAAGGGGAATAAGTAAGCGTAAGAAGGCAGATTAGCACACCTGAGCTAAGTCACGCCATGGCGGCTTCCGAGCTTGAAGCCAGGAAGAGTTCTTTAGGTACAAGGTCAATAAGACGCGAAAATTCATCCCGTTTCATGCCCATGATCTTAAGGCGCATGGCCAGCTCGTCCTTGTCAAGGTGCTCGAGGTCTTTTCCCGGGAGTACCTTAGAACCAATCAGCTCACCGAGATAGACCAGTTCAGCAAGCTCAGGCGCATCCTTAGCCCTCTCGGGGCAGTGATGGTATCCTATTGCATCCCTTAAGCTGAGCGGGAGTCCCCAGCGCTTGGCGAGCCTTAACCCAGCCTCTGCGTGATCAAATCCAAAGGAATCTTTTTCCAGTCGAACAAGGCCAATGCCCTCGCCGTTCATACGGCGATAAAAGAGGGGCAGGACCGGGCCGAGAAACTGATCCAGAACAACCTTGCCTATGTCATGAAGCAAGCCTGCCGTGTAGGCTATCCCGGGGGAAACTCTGCCGTAGAAACCGGCCAGTGTCTCAAGAAGCATTGCCATTCCAAGGGCATGATGGTATATCCCCCCTTTACATAGCGAATATCCCCCCTTTTCAGGAAAGATATCCTCCAGGCTGGCTGAGACCGCCAACCTTAGGAATCGTTTGTCTCCAAGAAGGACAATCGCCCGGTCTATGGAATCAACTCTACTCTTCAGACCGAAAAAAACGGAGTTGCACAGTCTAAGTACCTTGGCGCTTAGAACCTGGTCTTTCAAAACCTCCCCGGCCAAATCCTTTACCTCATACTGGGGGTCATTTATCATCCTGACCAACTTCAAAGCTACCTGTGGAATAGGCTTTACCCGCTCTATTTTTCTGTCCAGTTCATCTTCGCTGGGTATCCTGAGGTCCTCGACACAGGAGTTGTTTTCAAGAACGCCCAAGGGCTCTATGGAACTTTCCCATGTATTCAGATCTAATCTCAGACGGCAGCCCAGAAGGCCTCCTGTCTCCCTCCTTTGCACCTTGATTCCATTATAGTCCAGTATCTTTTCAGCGACCTCAGCCGTCCTTCCTCCAATATCGAGTATGAGATCAAGCTCCGATAGGGGTTCTACAAGAGCGCCCCCCGCCATACTGGCCTGCATACGGCCCAGTGAGGCGCCTGCATCGCAGAGTGTTCTCAAGAAAATGGGAAGTCCGGTAGATGCATATTTTTCAGGGTTCCTGGAACCGGCAGGGTTCACTGGCTCAGGCAGAAGAAGATGAATAAGCCCCCCCACTTCAGCTTCCGGGTCGTAAATGGTTATGCCCACGCAACTGGCCAAAATAGCGTCAAGAGAGCCTGTTGCCCTCGTTCTGATCAAGAAACTTCCGGTTGGAACCAATGTCATGTTCATTCCAATGACCTAATATTCCATTGAATTCAATGGCGCAATCCTAAATCTATAATACATCAAGAGTCGTTATCCGATGATAGACTTTCGAGGGAGGCGCGTGAGATCTACTTTCTGCTCACAGACACTAAAAGCCTTTGCATGCCGCCTCGCTTATGTCGGCATCCGTAATTCCCAGGAGATGATAAAGGTGATTAAGGCGCGACTTAGCGAGGGAACCATTTGCAACCCTGTCGAGCCTTGTCCTCGCGTTATACGCGATACCCAGTCCGGCCTGGCCGATCATGATGGCATCATTGGCCCCGTCTCCAACCACCACGACCTGGTCAAGAGGTATCCCTGTTTCGCACGAGACCTGATTGACTATGCGGGCCTTGCCAGCGGCGTCAATTATATCGCCCGCCAATTTCCCGGTAAGATATCCATCCCTTATCTCAAGATGATTGGCGTAGGAGAAATCAAGTCCCAGCTTGTTTCTGTAATGATCGGCGAAATAGTCAAATCCTCCTGTGACAATACCGACTCTATATCCAAGATACTTGAGAGTCCTTATGAGTTCATCCGCCCCCTGAGAAAGAGTAGCCGTATCCCTTATCTGGGCTATCTCCTTTTCACCGAGTCCTTTCAGAAGGGCGATCCTTTGTGCGAGTGCCTCTTCAAAATCAAGATCACCTCTCATGGCCTTTTCGGTAATCCTCGAAACCTCCCTGTGGACACCCTTTCTCCTTGCCATCTCGTCTATTATCTCAGCATCTATAAGGGTGCTGTCCATGTCGAAAAATATCATGCGTTTGTTCTTTCTGTAGGCCTCCATCTTCTGAATAGCAAGATCAACTCCCAATTCCCTGCTTTTTGTCATGAGCCTATGCTTAAGCCTTGATAAAGAAGAGGCGCCCTTGGCATCCAGAACCATCTCCATGGATCTCGCCTCGTGATGACTCAAGGTTGAGATAGTCTCTATATTGACATTTTCCTCAGAAAGGATCGTCGAGAACTCAGAGATGGCCTGGGTTCCGCCAAAATGAGTCAGCACGAATAGATTTCTTTGGTTGTGCCCTCTCATTTCCAGCTCCGAGAACAGACGAAAATGCAAGACGAGTTCAAGTCTGCTGGCCTCGAAGAGCAAGTCCTTTATCACACTGTCCTTTGAGCCATGGGTGGTGCTCAGATCCAGCAAGAAATAGAGGCCCAGGAGATCTTGCAGCGACGCCTGCTCCATATCAACTATCTCGACTTGGTGCTCCCATAATACTCGGGTAAACCGAGCGGTGATGCCGGGTCGGTCCGGGCCGGACACGGTAACTATCAGCAGGTTTTTCTCATCAACCATCTGAGCGATTCACCGGAGAAATGAAATCTCCATCCCTTTCTTTTACATAACAAATACAGTAGCAACCTGCGTCAGTCAAGATACTCAATTCCGGGAGCCAAATTATTAGTGATGACGCAGTAGCTTGGAGGTCTTGACACCAAAAAAGTGATTGCTATTTTTTTTAATAAGTGCGTAACAAAATGGAATGACACCAATAAACAGACATTTTATGTTCGGCTGATTGGTGTGTTTTTCCCAATTACCGGAAGGCGTCAAATTTTAATGATATCCATTTAGCCGCCTTCCAAGAATGATGGTTAAATTTTTGATCCGTATCTTTTAAAAGGAGGTGTTTAACATGATAGTCAGAGGAGTTACTGGTTGGCCCTCACGGGAGTGGCGAAACCCGTTCGAGGAGCTGGAGCGCATAAGGAAAGCGCTGGACAACATGGCAGGCGGCACACTCAAAGAGCCTGCTGCCGGAGTGTTTCCGCTTATGAATGTCACTGAGGACAAAGACACCTATTACGTCAGGGCTGAGCTTCCCGGAATCACGACTGAAGGCCTCGATATCTCCGTAGACGGCAACGGTATAGCAATTTCAGGAGAAAGAAAGATCCCGGATGCGGGAAGCAATGCCGTATATCACAGACGTGAAAGGGAATCTGGTAGATTCAGCAGGAGGCTTGCGCTTCCGGGGCAAATTGATGCTTCAAAGGTCGAAGCCAGCATGGCGGAAGGTGTACTCACGGTTGTGATTCCAAAGAGTGAAAAAGTGAAGCCTCGCCAGATAGCAATCAAGACCGCGTAAACATAACCAGGCACATCATAGGGAAAAGGAGGATCAAACTATGGCTGATATAGAGACAAAATCCCTTCAGGCCAAGGAAAAAGCCGAGGTCACGAGTCAGGCAGAGCATACAAGGCCGGGGGTGGCCTTCGTGCCCGCTGTGGATATCTTTGAAAATGAAAGGGAGCTGACACTTTTGGCCGATATGCCGGGAGTTAAGGCAAGTGATCTTCACATAGCAATAAAGGACGGGGTTCTTACATTAAGCGCCGATGCTGCCTCTCCTGAACTACCATCAGAGGTAGATATACTGAGAGAATACCGGGTGGGTAACTACTTCAGGGAGTTTACTCTCTCTGAGGTGATAGACCAGGACAAGATTGAGGCAGAACTAAAAGACGGCGTTCTCAGATTGAGGCTTCCGAGGGTGGAGGCTGCAAGACCGCGAAAGATAGAAGTCAGGACTGCCTGACTCACGTTAGATAGCAACCCTGCCATTTTTATGAAGAAAAGGCTCGGGCATCCAGGAAGGCCGCAAGGCGCCGAGCCTTTTTTATTGCCGGAACAGGTTGGATCGCATAGAATATTGGATGAATTCTTAAGTTGAGCGCATTGGTTGCCTTTCTCTCCATGTGATAACTATGCGTTGTAAGAATCATCCTTAAGATTACATTCAGGAGTAAGTTGCCCATGACAAAAGCAAAACATCCTTATAAGCCTCTAATTTTTTCTATGTTGTGCCTGATATTTCTGTTTGGAGTTCTGTGTTCGGGCGCACTTGCAAGATCCTATCGCGTGGGTCTTCTGCCGGAAAAGGCAAGACCGCTGGGTTGCAGCGTGTGCCATTTAGACCCGAGAGGCGGCGGCGCTCGAAACCCTTTCGGTAAAGACTTTGAGAAGCTCGCATTGCCCTCTGGAGACAAGATGACGGAGGCCCTTTTGAAGACTGACTCCGACGGTGACGGAATTTCCAACGACTCCGAACTTAATGCTGGAACCTTCCCGGGAAATCCCGGTTCACTCCCCTGAGCACGAGTTTTGAAAAAGTATATCCTCTCAGCAGGAGCTATCTCCCTTCTTGCCGCAGCCATATTCATTTGGTGGACTTCTCTTTATCCCGGTCTTTCCTTCGCATCCCGGATAAACGATCTCGGAAGGCTCATCGGAATTTTGGCGTTCGTGATCCTGCCCGTTCAAATGGTTCTTGGATCCCGCGTAAAGGAATTAGAGAGAAAAATTGGCCTCGATCGTTTTCTTCTCTTTCACAGGGCTACAGGCTTAGTTATTGCTGCTGCGATTCTGCTCCACCCCTTTATGATTATAGTTTCCGAGCAGGCATCGGGATTCCCTACGCCATTCGGCCTTACCAAGACAACCGGCCTTGTAGCCTTCTTAGCTGTGTCTGCAGCGGTAAGCGCTCCTTTGATAGTAAGGCGGCTCTTCTCCCGTTATGAGGCATGGGTCAGGGTCCACAGGATAGGCTTCTTAGTCCTTCCATTAGCATTCCTGCACAGTTTTTTCTTTGCGGCCAATCCTTCAAGACAACCCTTCCTCTCTCTATGGCTTCTAGTAGCTTTAGCTTACGCGGCACTGCTTAGCCACCGTTTCATAACGAGATATTTTTCCTATCGGAGCCCATACAACATAACAAAAGTATTCAAGGAAGCCCCCCTTATCACCACTTTTGTGATGTCCGGTAAGCCTCTGCTCTATAATCCCGGGCAATTTGCTTTCTTGAAGTTCCCTGCGGCAAAAGCCTCCGAATGGCACCCATTTACTATATCCTCCTCTCCTAGTTCTTCTGAACTCTCTATTACCGTAAAGACGGTGGGAGATTTCACCTCTGAGCTTGCTCTTCTTGGAGAAGGAGAAACGGCATTTCTTTATGGCCCATTCGGCAACTTCGTTCTTCCGACCAGAGCGGATATCCCTCTTGTTTTTTTTGCTGGAGGGATAGGAATCACTCCTTTTCTGAGCATGCTCAGATGGCTGGCGCATAAAAGAGAAAAGAGGCGGATCACCTTGTTTTGGGCAAATAGAACCAGGGAAGATTTGTTTTTCGAGAGGGAGCTTCAATATCTACAATCAAGGATATCAGGATTAAGAGTTGTACACGCTCTCTCCAGGGACCCTAATTGGAACGGTGAGAAGGGACACATAAGCGAGGCCATTATTCGGAGGAACATTTCAGAACCTGAAAGGGCCTTTTTTCTTCTCTGTGGGCCGACCGGTTTCATGGAGACACTTCGTGACATATTGAAGCGGATGAGAATACAAAAAAACCAGATCGCCTGGGAAAGGTTCTCGTTTATATAAGGCGTAAAATAGTGGTTAACTCTGAAAAAATCCAAATTGGGGCCGCAAAAGAAGGCCTCAGAAACATGGCGCGCACAAATTGGGGCCTGCCTTAAGGGTGGGGTGTCCAAGCGCAACGCGCACAATCTTCAGGAGTGACAGGAGCTTCAGCGAAAGACCACTTTAAAATCATCATCTATTTACGATCAGAACATCAAGCTTGGCTTTTTCCTCACTTAAAATGAACTCTTTTACTGGGCAAGAAGGCTTCCCAGTATCAGATCAGCAGCATCAAAGGCCTTCCCCCGGCCAAGCGGGCTTCCCTCCAGGCACTGTTTGAAGACTCCGGGGTCATGGGGAATTACTCCGCCAACTTCTATGCCGGCATCCATCAGTCTGCGCGCAAGCAGGATTTCCACCTCCTTTGACTCAACCTTGTTTAACACCGCCCTCAGCTTCTTTTGCATGGTGCTGCTTATGGAGAATATCTTATTTGCGAGCGCAACCGATTCATAGGAAGGCTCAACCACCATAACAACCCAATCAACGGATTCGTCTATACCCCGGCCAAAATGCTCAATCCCTGCCTCCATGTCTATGATGGCGATCTCTTTTTCCTTAAGCTGAAGTTTTTTCAAAAACTCGCGACTAAGAACGCCCATAGGGCAAGCGCATCCCTCGAAGGCCTGAAGGATTTTCCCTATGCTCATCAGGATAAGTCCATCCTTCCTAACTGCATGATCTGCCGGTATGTCATCAATGGGTATCACGCCCTGTGACAGCACATCCTTTTGTCCCATCCTCTGCTTGATACCTCTCTTGCCGCCGAGGAGATCCATAAGAGGGCTTGGAGGTTCATCGAAACCAAGCATGCGATAGAGACCTGAATTCGATTCATCTGAGTCAATGACCAAGGTCCTAAAACCCTTGCTAATGGAAGCCAGCGCCAATAGTGTCGCAACGGTGCTCTTACCGCTTCCGCCCTTTCCGCAAACAGATATCTTCATATCCCTGATCCTCCGGTATTATAAAAAAGTCTAATCCCGCCTTCAGAGCGATGGGCTATAGATTATCAATATCAATATCCGCTGACCGAAAAACCGTTGGAGTCCTAATTGAGCCAGTTTACGCTCCCATGCCCTCGACCGGCCGCGCCAAGAATCACTCAGGCTCCCTCGGAACCTCTTTCGGTTCAAAGTCTTCAAGCCTTGCTAGCCTAGCGCCTGTAGATCCAGGCAAACCCCGGTAGGCAAATCCTTCGCGATCAGATATATTTAATGAAGCCATTCCTGCTTAACAAGCTGTTAAAAAACGCCCATCTGCCTCGTTTCGCTCATCCCTCGTTACTGCCACGTACTTCTATCTGCGCCTCATTCCTAGTGATTTGTCCTCGCATTTGCTCTGACGCCCTGCCTCCCAGGCGAGTCTCCGTTATCGCGGCCCTCTCATTTACCGTGAAAATGCCCTCACCAAGCCAGGGATTAGAGATCAGGGGCCAGGGATCAGCAAAAGAGGGTTGCTCTCTCATCTGTGGGAAAGGGGATTTTCATGCTCGGGGGTGACAAAATATTGCCGTCATGAACGTTTGGACATTTTTGCTCAGCCCCTCAACAACCCGTTTTTCAACTGGCTGTTAACTCCGGCGCATCTTAATGAAATAACTGTAAACTCCCCGCCCTGCCTTTCTTCCAAGCCATCCGGCCTTCACGAGTTTTATTAGAAGCGGGGCAGGCCTGTACTTCTCCCCCAATTCTTTATGGAGGCTGTTCATGCAGTCTAGCATTATATCAAGCCCGAAGGCGTCGGCGGCAGCCAGCGGCCCCATTGGGTAGCCAAGGCCGTGCGTGCAGCATCTGTCAATATCTTCGGGACTCGCAAGGGAGTTTTCCAATGCGAAAAAGGCCTCGTTTACCATTGGAAGATAGAGCCTGTTTATCACAAATCCAGGGGAATCGGCAACTGTGACGGTCTCCTTGCCGCACGATTCCAGAAAGGCAATAGTTTTTCTATGGGTCTCATCTGAGGTCTCAAGCCCCTTTGCCAGCTCAACAAGGGGCGTCAAAGCCGCCGGAATCAGAAAATGAGTACCAATGCACCTGTCAGGTCTGGCCGTGGCGGAAGCCATCTGAGATATGCTCAGCGTGCTGGTATTGCTGGCTATGATTGTTTCGGGATGCGCAGCCTGATCCACCTCCTTAAATATCTCCATCTTAACGATGATATCTTCGCAGGCGGCCTCTACAACAAAGTCTGCATCGGCAACCGCAGAGTTAAGATCCTTGCACGGTATGATCTGTGAGATCAAGCGGGCTTCATCATCACCGCCCAGTCTTCCCTGGATCGCCTGCCTGCTCAAAAAGCCTTTTATCTTGGCCATACCTTTTTTAACAAGCTCCTCTGAAAGATCAGTCACAAATGCCTTACAGCCGGAACGAACGCATACAACCGCTATCTGCGATCCCATAGTGCCAAGTCCAATAACGGCTACCTTTTTTATTTCCATATTCCTCCTCTTTTAAGCTCCCGTTGAGGAGCCATTTCCACCCTTCCGGACATCAAGAATACCTCCCCCAATTTTAAAAACAAATTGTTTCCGGGGCCGCCGGAAGATTCAACTTTATAATATTAGCATTTCTATGATCTCTGGAGAAGGCCCCATTGTTCTTTATCGAGCAATTCGAGAGAAGTCCTTGAACTCAAATCTGCTTTCCCCGCATATCTGAAACTTTCTTCTTTGCCGCCCCAATTTGGACTTTTTGCGAGTTCATCAAGCTTATCAGCGAATGGATCTTGCCGCACCAGCTTTGCAGGCTTCCCCCGCTGAGCGCCAACCCAGGAGATCTCCCTGAAAAACAGAGATGTCGCAAGGATACCTACCCAGCAGGGTTAAAGATGCCCCTGGCTGATCAAGGCCAAAAAAACAATTTCCGTTTCATAGAGTTATCAACAAAATTGTCAGATGTTTAAGTGGGTAGTAATATACCCATACCAAGGTTGAAAAAAATCCCCCTTTTGCAAAGCTAAGCCTTGTGAAATATTCAACTCAAGCCAAGCAGCGGGTTACAAGAGGATTCCGCTTAACAAACAACCACAACATACCGAAGAATTCAAAACAAGAGGCTTTTTCATCCAATATCAATAAAAAACTAACTAAATTTATTTGAATGTACCAGGAATATGAAAAGTAATTTGAAACGAAAGATTTTGTTTTCCTTTACATTTATGGTTGTTACATTTAGCCTCTTTAGCACAGGCTTTGCGTTCGATTTTTCTTTTCTTGATATCGCAAGGCCCATACCGTCGCTGTTTCTTGGACTTTCAATTCTTTGCGTTGTCGCTGTAAGGCGCAAAAGAGTCACCAAGTAAATGCCTAACACGACCATAAACAAACTGGGTAATGACATACCCATTTTTGATGGTGAGAATTCCCCCTACCCACTCCGAAATGTCTGTGTAATATTCCAAAATAAGTAACAGGGCAAAAGAGAGACGGCTGGTTATAGCCGGCTGCTCGGGAAGCTGCAAGCATTGCAGCCTCCAGTTTGTGACAAGAAACCTAAAGATGATCCCCCTTCGGGGCTTGATCGGAGGATAAAGGAAGTGAAAAGGGTAGTGCTGGCCTTGATTGTATTCCTTGTGGCGCTCCTCACATTCTTTGGAAGCAGCTTTGCCTTTGATGTGAATTTTATAAATGTTAGTAGCCCACTAGCCTCATTGATACTGGGTGTTGGCCTATGCGGGTTTTCTCTTCTGCGACGAAAAAGACCTTTTAAAAAATAGAAAGCAATCAGCATTCATTGCCAAGGCCGGATTTTGAGTCCGACCTTATCTTTTTTTACCCTATCCCACTTAGAGTCCCGATCTAAACGGCTCCTTTCTTCTCAACCACAACGAATACAGTTTCAATGACGATATTTAGATCCATCAAGAGACTCCTGTTATAGATGTAATAAAGATCAAGCAATACCATATCCTCGAAGAGAACCTCACTTCTTCCAGTTACCTGCCAAAGTCCGGTGATACCGGGCCTCACGCTCTGACGCTTCTTGTGCCACTCTTTGTAGAGTTCATATTCATAAGTGAGACAAGGCCTTGGACCGACAAGACTCATATCGCCTCTTATGACGTTGATAAGCTGAGGAAGCTCATCAAGACTGAGTTTTCTTATTATGCGACCCACTCTGGTAACTCTCGGATCATCCGTTATCTTGAGCACCTGATCTTCACTTGTTTTCTCTATTTCCCCTTTGATAAGCTTGGTAACATACTCCCTATGAACGCTGGTATCGGTATCTGCCCTCATAGACCTGAACTTGTACATCAAGAATTCATTTCCATCCTTCCCCACGGCCCTGGCCTTGTAAAACAAAGGTCCGGCGGATGTAAGTTTGATTGCCAGAGATATAATAGTAAATAGGGGCATAAGGAGGACGAACATAGGCAGTACAAAAAGGATCTCAAGCGCTGTTTTGACCCTGTCATAGAGCCATGACTTCCTCTGAGAGCATAGTCTGATCATGGAAAGACCGCAGAATCTGTCAATTCGCAGCTTAATGTCTATAATAGGCATGAGCTTAGGGGGAAACCACACATTAACGCCGGCAGACGTAGAGTAGTCAAGGATGGCGATAAGAGTCCTCTTGTCCATCTCCTCGTCCGTTATCACAAGCTCTTCAACCTTCAGGTTGTCAACAACCTCCGGCAGGTCTTCAAGGCTTCCGAGAGAAGTCTTCCTCACCGGGAGGCCTTCAATGAATTCTTGCTTGGTTCCAAGAAAACCTGCTACCCAGAAAGGGGCGTTATGGTTAATCACGTGGGTGGTTATCCTTTTTGCCTCCTCGTCAGTACCTATGACCGCAACCTGTGTTCGGAAACGCCTCCTGAGCCAGTCATTAAATACAACCTGAACGAGAAAGACACGGGCTGGCAGGATAAGGAGGGCCGATAACACAAATGCGATTGGTACATAAAAACCGTTTGACAGCGGTACCGGTTTATTTCCCTCTGCTAGAATAGCAACCAGTCCTGTGCTGAGAAAGGCAAGCCCGATTGCCTGCACAAAATCAATCAGCTGGTTCCAGGCTCTCCTTCCAATAAAGAGAAGAAAAAGAGCCGGAATAATCATACCCAGGACCGCAAAATTACTGATCAATGATCCGGTGCCTCCATATAGGAAATACATGGCGCCGGAGCTAAAAAGTCCCCAGCACAGAGCCCTTGCAATTCCAACCAGATGATAAGCCCTCAAGAATATGGAATGGTAGTTATAGAGTCTGAAAGTAGGAAAAAAGGATAGCATCATGAAGGCGGGAAGCATTATCATCAGATAATCTCTCCACCATGTATCAAAACCAGCACGGAAACCGGTGGCCCTGGCTGCCAGGATAAAAGATAAGAATACCAGGGATAGATCCTGGCAAAACAGCGCAAGCTGGTAAAAATAGAATCTGCGAGTCTTTATATGTGGGGCCGCGTGGATATTGCCTTTGAAAACTTGACCTGTAACGAGGTTTTCGTCGCAGCTACCGATTTCAGCCATGCCATTTCTCCTGAAAAAAAATCAACTCTTCTCAGGAACCGAGTCCCGTGAGGCGATTATTAAGAGTCTGCCGCTGCCGCCGGATATGAACTTTTCTCCTTATATGCTAATATGTATAATCGGTCAAGCTGGCCCGCTTCCGGTCGTAATGAAGCCTCTTTGTGTATCCAAACGTTCATGACAGCAATATTTTGTCACCCCCGAGCATGAAAATCCCCTTTCCCACAACTGAGAGAGCAGCCCTCTTTTACTGCCCCCTGACCCCCGATCCCTGCCCCCCGATCTCTGCCCCACGCCCC
>JBGSUA010000105.1:0-1661 GCA_041753575.1 Desulfatiglandaceae bacterium | reverse complement strand
AATGCGAAAGGCCCTCGAAGCTAAAACCCCGAAAGGATCAATCCTATATGGGTCAGTCTTGATGAGCAAAAGGCAGGCAAAAATACCGGGTGGGTCATTTTAGACAAGCAGATGTGGGTCAAATCTCGTGAGCGTCAAAGCTTTTATGCTCTGTTTGGGTGAAGTTCAAGAAGAAAAATCGGCCGAAGGGGCTTGGAGCATAGGGCGTGGAGTCAAATATTGACGAGCAAAAAAGGTCCCTCCTTGCTCGAAACGAGATAGCATGCTCTCCGGGCAGAACGTTGAGCTTGGCGGGCATGGAAGCGTGTATGTCTCTGCAAAATAGGATATGCAGGTGGGTGGAGAACCGCTCCGGCTTTTAAAGTCCATATTCCCGCTTCAGTCGCTTCAAATCCGCTTCCAGCTGCTCAGCCTCCTGCTCGCCTTCATGATTCCTCTTCTTTCCTTGTATGCACAATTTGAAAGGAATTCAAGAGGGAAAATCGGCCGAAGGCAGAGCCCGGTTAGAGGGCATAGAGCGTGGACGCTGGAGGAGCTGGGAGAGCGTCGTCTTGCTACTCCAACTATGCGAAAGCCAAGGGGCTATTCTGACGCGGCGATTAGCTGTCAGCTGGAAAGGTAAGGCCTTATTGGTGGGTTTAAGCGGCAATCTGTTTAATATCTTCATAGGCAGTTTCATCAATCTGGCTTATCGCCCAATCGTTTTGCAAATTTAACCAAAACTGAGGTGCGCCTCCCAAAGCCATTGAAAGCTTGATTGCCATTTCCGAACTTATGCCTCTTTTACCACGACATCAGAAGGTAATCAGAAGATTACACAGATTCACACAGATTATAAAAAAAGAAGTTGAGAAGAAGGCTGCGTAATAGGCAATGTGGAGCGGCACTTTGCGAAACCCTACAAATGATGATTAGAGTGAGAGGAATTCGATTCTGTTTGCCACATCTCCGGAGACCGATTGTTATGGCGCGGGGAACGTGGTGGTCCATGTATAGCTTGAGGGCCACTACAACAGTCCCTTGGCCTTGAGCCGGGCAGCCAGCGGCGAAGGTCCACTCTTTCTCTGAATTTCGTCCACAACTTGCAGTCTCTGCTCAATATCATCTTCGATTTTCTCTTGGTTATCGTAGTAATATGCCAATGCCGAGTATATCTGACCAAGGGTCAAGAACGGGTGCTGGAAGTGCAGTTCTTCAGGGCTCCAACCATATGCGGTCCTTTCCAGCACTAGTTCGATCACTTTCATGTCCGTTCCTGCAATCGTTGGGATCCCTTCCTCATTGAGGATAATGTGGTCATATCTTGTTTTAGCGGAAAGCAGAGACATGGATGGTCACCATCGTCTAGGATAGGTCATTTAGGGCTAAACCGAGCTCCTGATCTGACCGGAATCATAGAGCTTTGTGGGGCAAATGTCAAATTTGAGGGCCTCGTGCTTTATGGGCTTCGCCAACCAGCATCCAGCAACCAGATAAAGAAACAATCGACACCTGGTTCAGGCATCGAGCCTTGCCAACCAGTCGCCGGCCTGGCGGATATGGACGCCGGGTTGATGCTCCTCCTGATGCAGGTGGTGAACAAGCTGGATAGCCTGTGCCGAAGGAAACCGGCTGGCGAAATGCACCAGTGACTTGGCCGGTCTGCTATCGGATGTCTTGAC
>JBGSUA010000104.1:0-6022 GCA_041753575.1 Desulfatiglandaceae bacterium | reverse complement strand
TCAATGATCAAAATTGACGCCCTTGCTCAGCTTATCCCTTCACTCAAGACTCCTCTTACCTTTTTCGGTCATGCCGCCACACTCACCTTTTCTATCTTGATGATGACCTATGGGGTAAAGCTTGTAGCGCTCCAGGCCCAGACAAGCCAGAAAACCATCATTATGGAAATCCCATTGGAATGGCTCTATTCCCTGCTGCCGGCAATGGGAATCATGATGTTTCTTAGAACAATCCAAGTCATTTATCTGGATATCAGGGCAATGCGGACAACTAAGTAACAATATCCGGGAAATGAACAAATCTTATCCGGATAAAGCTTATATAGCGAGGAAATCTTTATGGAGCTTAGCCACGTTATAATTCTCCTGGTATTGCTCGGCTGCATGGCAAGCATGGTTCCGGTCTTCATGTGCCTATTCTTTACCGCGGTTATCGGTTTTGTCCTATATACCGATCTCCCCATAATGCTCTTGGTACAAAGCCTTTTCCGAAGCATGGACAACTTTTCTCTTGTTGTCGTTCTATATTTTATACTCTGCGGCAACATAATGACCGCGGGAAGCATTGTTGACAAGCTCATCAAAGTTGCCAATATCCTGGTAAGCTGGCTCCCTGGAGGCCTTGGAATGGCAGGCATAATTGCCTGCGGCCTTTTCGGCGCAATTTCCGGCTCAACCGTGGCCACAGTCGTCGCCCTCGGCGGCTTTATGATCCCAGCCCTTATCCAGAACAGATATCCTGCATCTTATGCGGTCGGACTGATGACGACTGCCGGAAATCTCGGAGTCATAATCCCACCCAGCATAGGCATGATCCTCTACTGCATGATAAGTAATGTATCCCTGGAAGGCCTATTCCTTACCGGCTTTATACCCGGCATAATGATCATAGGGATAACCTGTATTTATACATACCTTCTTTTCCGGAAGGATACCAATCTGGTGAGGCTGCCTGCTCCCGACGCAAAGCAGGTGATAAAGACCCTTAAGGAGGGATTCTGGTCCCTGATGCTCCCGATCATAATCTTCGGCGGGATCTTTTCCGGGGCTTTTACGGCCAATGAGGCCGCCGTGGTTGCAAGCGTGTTCGCGTTTATTGTAGAGCTGTTCATTCACAAGTCCATCAAACTCAGGGACGTGAAAAAGATAACCATCAGCTCGGCGGTAACATCTGCAACGCTTCTCATCATCGTGGCAGGGGCAACAAGCTTCGGCCGCTATCTGACTCTTGAGGGCATCCCTGGGAAGATAACCGAAGCCGTGCTCTCAAGCATAACTTCTCCTCTGGTCTTTTTGTTCGCCATAAATATCCTGCTTCTCATTGTCGGCATGTTCATGGATATTATTTCCGCCACACTTATACTGGGACCGGTATTCATACCGATGCTCTCCGCCTTTAACATTGACCCCATGCACTTCGGGCTGATTCTTACCGTCAATCTCGCCATCGGCTACTGCACGCCGCCTATGGGTGTGAGTCTCTATATAGCAGGTTCTATCGCGAACAAAGATCTTGTATGGGTGTCCAGGTCTGTTATTCCTTTTGTTATCATTCAGATCGCGGTTCTCATGTTCTTGACCTATACTCCGAATCTTATGCTGTGGCTACCGAGGGTCTTCGGCTTCCATAGTTAGAGTTCATTGAAGGTTGAAAGGAATTGTTGACTGTCTGACGCTTCTCGTCACAAATTGAATCAGCATGGATTCACAGTAATGCATTTTTTAGGAGGTAACAGATGAATTACGCTCGTTACGCGACTATACATGCGCGCCATCTTGCAAATAAGGTCTGCCTGATAGAGAGAAGCCCCTCTACCGGGGGCAGGAGAACCCTCACATGGAGTCAGTTTAACGATGAGATCAACAGGGCGGCCAATTTCCTTCATAAGGAACTGGGCATATCCGACGGCGATTTCGTGATGCACCTTCAGAATAATTCCTTTGAATGGCTTATCACTTATTATGCCATAATCAAGTTGGGAGCGGTCGTTGTACCCCTTAACTTCAGGTTCGTGGGCAGCGACATAATCTACGCCGCGAAGGTGTGCAACCCCAAGACTTTCATACTGGGCTCCGAATTCCTCCCTGTGGTTCAGCCGGTCCAATCCGATATGGACACCATAAAGAGCTATATTTGCGTCGGCAAGGGCGCTCCTGATGCGATGATAGATTACGGAAAGACCATAGCCACTTATACGGACACATCAGAGGCGATAGTTGAGGTGGATGATCAGCATGATCTGGCGATGATGTTCACCTCCGGAACAACCGGAAAACCCAAAGCTGTGCTTCACACCCACTATTCCCTTAACAACACCGCCATTGGAAACGGCATGAGCTATTTTGTTGAAAAAAACGATAATTATGTTTTCTTCCTGCCTCTTTATCACAGCGGAACCATGTTTCTATGGGCGCCTTTTTATGCTACCGGCGCAACAGGCACCCTGATAAGGGAATTCAAAGACCCCAAGTGGATCATCGAGGCCATTGCGGAAGAGAAGGGTACAGATGTCCTCATTGTTGTTCCTGTTGCCGTGGCACTCTTAAACGCTATCAAGAAAGGGGACCTTAAGCTATCCAACTACGATCTTTCCACCTGGAGATACCTTGAAATAGGCGCACAGCCGGTGCCCTTCGAGGTAATGAAAGGGCTGGTGGAGAATATCCCCGCAGGGGTCTCCAATATCTACGGCATTACAGAAGGAGGAGGAGGAGGGCTTTTTAACCTCTATCCGGACGAGGTGCTTAAACGGCCGGGCTCCATAGGCAAACCTACTTTCGGGGTCGAGGGCAAGATAGTTGATTTCAATGGAAACGAAGTGCAGCCCGGCTCAGTTGGAGAGCTCGCATTTACCACAAACAGGATGATGAAGGGTTACTTTAAAAATCCTGAAATGACCAACGACACAATAAAAAAAGGATGGCTCTACACCGGTGATCTTCTCAAAACCGATGAGGATGGTTTCTTTTATATAGTTGATCGCAAAAAGGATATGATCACAAGCGGCGGTGAGAATATCTTCCCGGTTGAGATCGAGGACGCGCTCATGGAGCACCCCGGTATTGACGATGCAGCCTGTATCGGATATCCGGACGAGCGCCTTGTTGAGGCGGTGCTCGCAATCGTCCAGCTCAAGAAGGGAGTCAACTTGACAGAGCAGGAGGTAATAGATTTCGCAAAATCAAAGCTGGCCCTCTACAAGGTCCCTCGCAAGGTCATACTCGACAATGTCATGAGAAATCCGACAGGGAAACTCATGAAACCGCAGATGAGGGAAAAATATACCGGCAGAAAAGAGGCATTCCGAAAGCTTGATTGATTTGCGCTAAACTGTAATCAAGGGCGAGGCTCTCTTCGCCCTTGATTTGTTCCACTCCGCATCCTCTGATCTCCATTTTACCTCCTCAGGTAACCAGTCCAGTGTCAGTTAAACATTTACTTGAAGGCATATAAACGCTAAATTATACACACATGATCTCGGCGGAGCACGTTTTTGAAAGGCCACTGATATGAACGGGCACGGAGAACTTGAAGTAGTTTTCGAGAGGCCCGCCCCTGTGATTGCCTGAAGTGATTTCTTGCCATTCTCGATATGAATGAGAGGTTTTCCGTGGCAGATCTGGATCTAACTAGAGACGATCAGGGCTTTTCGCCTACTTTCCTTGAAGAAGACCCATTTCTATTTATTAAACCTTACGAGTACGAATCCCTTGGCATTATTCCATCCGATATACCTATTGGAACCCTTCCAGCCATGAGGCATCCCTCCTCCCAGATACCCAGCAGATGGGGCGGCAGCGTATATGGATGCGGGATTTTTGAGATGTGTTACCTGATGAACCCCGAGGAATTGAGGTTTTTGCAGGCTATCTCATTCGAAAGGCCTGATGACATACAGAGGCATTATAAGAAAATTAATGAGCTTTACACCAAAATTGGCCTTTTAATACGTTATTCAAGTTTAGGAAGGCCATACTATTTGATTCCGGTTCATCTGGTATCGAATTCTCTTACCCATGTCAGAGCAAAAGTGGAGGAAATCAGTAAGATAGTCAGTTTTCATAAGAAGAAATATACAAAAGAAGATCTGGTTATAGGAGCCCTGACACATAAGGATGACCTGATAACGCAGGATCTGGCCATTCGCTTCAAGGAGCATCGGTTTCTCGCGATTGAATCTTTCAAAGACCTCAGCAAACTCAATGAAGTACTTGATCTCGTAATCCTCGCAAGCGATCCCTTTGAAATCGTGGAGATGGAGAAATTCAGTCATGGCGGAACTCAGAGGCTATCGAAGAAAAAGGCCGAACAATATGCCATGTATCTTCTCTGGAAACTCTACGGCGTTATAAAACCAGGAGGAGAGATATTCATCATAGCGCACCATCAGTTGGCCAAGACGGACGAGACCGCCATCGTCAAATTTAGAACAGAGCATGAGGCAAAGAGCTTTGTTCTTTTCTCACACCTTTTTAGAACTCAGAAGACCTATCAAAGTTCGAAAGAGACCATGACAGTGAACATCTCAGACCTCCAGCACTACCTTAGGGGCCGCTATGTAGAGCAGGAAGTGATTTCAGGGCTTCTTAAGGGAAGAGATGTTGACCAGCTTACGTTGGAGGAGTTCGATTCTTTGCCCCAACGATATTTTCCCCTCAATACACCCGCGGTCCCGGCGGATCAGGCGATGTCATGGAATAAACTACTCTCGGTTTTTTTTCTTAAAATATTTCTTAAACCTTTCATTTTTAAGCCGGTCAGGCAGGAATGGGAAAGCAGGTTTGAGGCAAAGGGATTCAGTCCCAGGTATATGCTGACCTATCTTGGGCAGAAGAGGGCCGTCAGGAAACCTGTTAGAGAAATGCTGAAGGAGCTTTCAGATTCCCGTTTATCCGGTTGTCCTGTTGAGTTTGTGGCTGATTATAGAGACTCCTTCGACTATGTGATAACCACACTGGGGGTAATAGAAAAGCTAAAGAAGGGCAATGTGGAAGGGATTCCTGAACTTTTCTCCGACAGGCTCACTGAACCCCTTGAAAATAGGAAACGAAGATTCCCTGCACTGAATGATGTTATGAAGTTGAGTTCCAGGACCCCTCAACTTGAGCGAATTCAAGACCGGATCAACCCTGACCGCATAGAGGGGCCAAGAACTTCAATATTTGACAATCTGGAGGCATTGACTCTTTTCGGGTTCTCCCCTGGAGAGATACGAGAACTTCTAATTATCGTCCTGGGCCACAGCAGGCTGGGAAGGATCGTCTCCGGAAAAATGACAGAAAAGGCCCTGCAAGGTTTATCAACCCTGGCAGCCACATACAGCCCTCAACAAGGCCTAAACCTACTCAGATACTGCACGCTCCTTACTATGGCTGAAATGGAAGCCTCAAAGGGCTCCCTGCTGTCCGCCGAGCAACTCTCTGAGCTTTTTCAGCTATATGACTCCGCGGCTACAGTGATAATTAACAAAGATGCTGACTGGAACAGCCTGCTGGACAAAGAGATAGCCTCACTTGGGGGAACCCGCAACAAGGTAATAAGACAGCTGCTTAAAATGATAGGGCATTTTGAGTTTCTTAATAATTGGCATGATCTGAGATCCAAGGGAGCAATGGAAAAGCAGGCCATAGCGGATTTCGATACCTTCAGGCTCTCAAGGCTTGAAAATGCCATAAGGCTTGTGAGCGCTGTTGAGCAGTTTGAGCAGAGATTCCTCAAAACAGATCCACTTCTGGCGCCTGCCTATTACAGAAAGATCCTCGATATTGAGTTCCACGGGACAGGGCATCTTTTCGAGCGAATGGAAAGCAGTCTCGTATTAGTCCTTTTGTGGATAACCTTAAACATTGCTAAAGGAGAAGTGATTAACTTTAATCCCCTGTTTTCCGACCTTGATCCCTCAAATCTCGACGAAAGAGTAAGGGAAATAGAATATGAAGCCAGAGGCATCAGCATTGAACACCTTGAGATACCGCTCCTGAACCAACTAAGAGATCAGCTCTATGCCCACGGGAAATCATT
>JBGSUA010000103.1:0-10318 GCA_041753575.1 Desulfatiglandaceae bacterium | reverse complement strand
CGGCGAAGGCCGGAACAAGAACTGGATAGCGGCCTACGCCGCTATGACTATCTATTTTCTTATATAATTAACCTCAAGGCCAGGGCGGTCGAAGCTAAAAGTGAAACTAACTGCCGTAAACATTTGTATGTGAACTGTTTGGTGGCCCAAGAAACAGGGGAAGATAAAAGGACTGTTTTCCTGAATGGATTTAAGGTGAACGGCAAGATACGTGATGAAGAAGGACAATGCTTTTGAGGCAAGGATGATAGTTGAAAATCTATACTAAGGAGATGGCGTTATGGACGCAGATAAGATTTTGACTGGAAGACGGGTTCTTATTGTGGATGACGAGCAAGACGTGCTGGATACGCTCGTTGGACTTCTCGACATGTGCAAGCTTGACACCGCGGCCTCCTTTGATCAGGCAAAGACCCTCATGGAGTCCAACGACTATGATCTGACGGTACTGGATATAATGGGAGTAAGGGGATTTGATCTTCTCCAGGTAGCAAAAAAGAGAAACATCCCTGCCCTTATGCTTACTGCCCATTCCCTTACAAGCGAAAGCCTCAAGAAATCCGCAGAAGAAGGCGCTGCCTACTTTGCTCCGAAAGACAAGATGAGCGACATAGCTCTTTTCGCAGCAGACGTAATTGAATCAAAAGACAAGAAAAAGAGTTCGTGGTTAAGGGTCTTTGATCGCCTCGGCGGATTCTACGACAGGAAATTCGGAGGAACCGACTGGAGGGAAAAGGAAAAAAAGTTCTGGCAAGAAAAGACCAAGACCCTCTGGTAACCGGCATCAACCGGCTGATGGGGGGTTCCAGAGGCTTCTTGCACACCGGAACCCCCAAGTTCTATTTTGAAGCCCTGCCTAAAGAGGGATGTTGCCGTGCCTTCGCTCGGGGATGTCAGTCTTCTTGTCCTTGAGCATCATAAGGGCCTTCACAAGGCTTCCCCTGGTGAACTCAGGGAAGATGATGTGATCAATAAAGCCTACCTCCGCCGCCTTGAAGGGGCTCGCAAAGTTTGTCCTGTAATCATCAACGAGCTTATTTCTTGTTGCCTCCGGGTCCTGTGAATCGGATATCTCTTTCCTGAATATGATGTTGGCCGCCCCATCCGGACCCATGACCGCTATCTCCGCGCTGGGATAAGCGTAGTTTATGTCAGCGCCGAGGTGTTTTCCAGACATTGCGATGTAGGCCCCGCCGTAGGCCTTGCGGGTTATCACCGTTATCTTGGGGACAGTCGCCTCAGAATAGGCATAGAGTATCTTGGCCCCGTGTTTTATTATCCCGCCATATTCCTGATTGACGCCGGGGAGATATCCAGGCACATCCACAAATGTTATCATCGGGATATTGAAGGCGTCGCAGAGCCTGACAAAGCGAGCGCATTTGACAGAGGCATTGATATCGAGGCACCCTGCCAGGAACCTTGGCTGATTGGCTATGACGCCCACGGAGAGGCCGTTCAGGCGCCCGAATCCCACTATCATGTTCTGAGCGAAGTGCTTGTGGACCTCCAGAAATTCACCTCCGTCCAGGACGGAGAGGATAATCTTTTTCATGTCGTAGGGTTTCTTGGGATTTGAGGGAACCACTTCATTAAGAGAAGCGTCGGACCGATAGGGATCATCGGAGCAGGCGATCTGCGGAGGCTTTTCGCGGTAGTTCTGGGGAAGATAGCTCAGGATCTGCCTTACCCTGTCAAGGGCCTCCTGATCGGAGTTCTCGGCAAAGTGGGCCACCCCGCTCTTAGTGTTGTGGGCCATGGCCCCCCCGAGGGCCTCGGCAGTAACCTCTTCGGCCGTCACCGATTTGATGACATCGGGCCCTGTTATGAACATGTGACTTGTCTTCTTTACCATGACAATAAGGTCAGTGAGGGCAGGAGAATAGACCGCGCCTCCGGCGCTCGGCCCCATTATGACGGAGATCTGCGGTATGACTCCTGAACCCCAGACATTGCGCTTGAATATCTCGCCGTAGCCCGCAAGGCTCATTACCCCTTCCTGTATCCTCGCCCCTCCGGAGTCATTCAAGCCTACAATCGGGCATCCGCTCTTAAGGGCAAGGTCCATGACCTTACAGATCTTCTCGCCCACCGCGCCGCTCAAAGATCCGCCAAAAACGGTAAAATCCTGGGCGAATACGAAGGTGGTTCTTCCGTTTATCCTGCCGTATCCTGTTACAACTCCGTCTCCGGCGGTCTTCTGTTTCTCCATCCCGAAATCATGACAGCGATGCACCACAAAACGGTCTATCTCCTCAAAACTGCCCTCGTCAAAGAGATGGGCGACCCTCTCCCTCGCCGTCATCTTCCCCTTGGCGTGCTGCGCCTCAATCCTCTTTGGGCCTCCACCCATCTCGGCCTCTTTATTCCTTCTCTCAAGTTCCTTGATCTTATCATCAATATCCATCCAGCTCTCTCCCCTGCCCAGTAAGTTGAATCCTCAGCCATTTTAGCCGCATATAAAACATTGCCGAGGTTGCTATTGTCAAGATCAATCTGAGCAGCGCCGGACAAAGCATTTTCCATGCAATTGATAAAATGGCTAATCCTTTGACACCCAAAGAGGATTTTTAATATACTGCCCTTCAGGTAACTCCTTATATCCATCTCTCAGTCCTGGAGGTAACCATGAAGGAAAAAAGCCCAGAAGATGGAAAGAACCCAACCCTGAATAGAAGGGGCTTCTTTGCGAGGCTCGCCTGCCTGTCGGCTCTCGCATGGCTCCAGGGCATACCGCTTTTCTCGCGGTCCTGCCTTTGAGCAAGGTTTCCCGGGAGGCAATGACTAATCCTCCCGGAAACAAAGGCCCTGAAGAGTGTATTTTAGTGGATCGCTACACCTTTGTTTACAAGGAATAGATCTTTTGCTATACCAAAATGGTAAGGTACAAGCCTATGGCTAAAATAGTTGAAAAGAGTGTGCTTGCTCCCGAGATCTTTCTCATGAAGGTCAAGGAAGGTCTCATCGCCTCAAAACGCAAGGCAGGGCAATTTGTAATCCTCCGCATAAGCAGCAAGGGCGAGCGCATCCCCCTGACCATAGTAGATTCCGATAAAGAGAGTGGCACCATAACCATAGTTTTCCAGGTGGTTGGAAAGACGACCCACCTGCTTTCCCTTATGAATGTGGGAGATGAGATCCCGGATCTTGCCGGTCCCCTTGGAAAACCCACTGAAATTGAAAAATTTGGAAACGTGGCCGTGGTAGGAGGCGGTATCGGCATCGCCGTCGCCTATCCAATAGCAAAGGCAATGAAGGAGGCAGGCAACAGGGTCATATCCATCCTGGGCGCAAGGACAGGACAGCTCCTTGTTCTGAAGAAAGAAGTAACGGCAGTATCAGACGAAACAATACTCACAACCGATGACGGCTCTCTGGGCCTTGCGGGCTTTGTAACGGAAAGTCTCAAGACCATCCTTGATACCCGCAGCATAGATCAGGTGGTCGCCATAGGGCCTGTTCCCATGATGAGGGCTGTGAGCGAGTTGACGCGCCCTTACGGAGTAAAGACCATCGTAAGCCTGAATCCAATCATGGTTGACGGAACCGGCATGTGCGGGGCATGCCGAGTCATGGTGGGAGGCGGGATACGGTTCGCGTGTGTTGACGGGCCTGAGTTCGACGGCCATGAGGTTGATTTCGGGGACCTTTCCCTTAGATTAACCGCCTACCGTGAATATGAGAAGACCTCATTTGATCTTTGCCAAGCGGCGGGGACGAAGACTTGAAAAGCGGATTGCGAGCCAGGATGATAATAATATTTCATATCCTATCGAACAGGAAACTGAATTGTGGGCAATGATGACAAGAAAAAGACGAGGGCGCCCAGGGTCCCCATGCTGGAAAGAAGGCCCGAGGATAGGGTAAGGGACTTCGGCGAGGTGCCCCTCGGCTACAGCCCCGAGCAGGTGAAGCTTGAGGCAGTGAGATGCCTGGGCTGCAAGAATAAGCCCTGCAAAGGCGGATGCCCGGTGGGTATTGACTGCGCAGGGTTTGTAAAGAGGGTTTCTGAAGGCGACTTCACAGGCGCGATCAAGCTCGTAAAGGAGAAAAATATACTTCCCGCTGTCACGGGCCGCGTCTGCCCTCAGACAGAGCAGTGCGAAGGCTCCTGTATCCTGGGGAAAAAGGGAGATCCCCTGGGGATAGGATTCATCGAGAGGTTTGTGGCGGACTGGGAGAGGGAGCACGGCGAGGTACTGCCTGATAAGGCTCCCGCCAGCGGCAGAAGCGTGGGAGTTGTGGGATCAGGGCCTTCGGGTCTTACTGTCGCCGCGGACATGATCCTTCTAGGCCACGAGGTGACCATCTATGAGGCCCTGCATGAGGCGGGAGGAGTGCTCATCTACGGAATACCGGAGTTCAGACTTCCCAAGGATATCGTGGCGGCGCAGATAAACTCCCTAAGACGTCTGGGAGTAGTAATCAAGGTAAATCAGGTGATAGGAAGCACCCTCACCATAGATGAGCTGCTTACAATCCATGACGTGGTCTTTATCGGAGTTGGGGCCGGGGCCCCGGCCTTCATGGGCATCCCCGGTGAAAACCTCATAGGCGTATTTTCGGCCAATGAATACCTTACAAGATCAAATCTCATGAGGGCCTACAGGTTTCCCGAATGGGACACACCTATGAATCCCGGAAAACGAGTCGCCGTGATAGGCGGAGGCAATGTAGCTATGGATGCAGCCCGCACTGCCTTAAGACTCGGGGCCGAGGAAATCTCCATCATCTACAGGAGATCCAGGGAAGAGATGCCTGCCAGGGCCGAGGAGATCCGTCACGCGGGTGAGGAAGGTATCGTAATGAGGCTCCTTAAAGCCCCCAAGCGGATACTGGCTGACTCCTCCGGGCATGTTGCCGGCATAGAGCTTCTGGACATGGTACTGGCCGATGCCGATGCCTATGGCAGAAGGCGCCCGATCCCAAAAGAAGGAAGCGAGCATATCCTTGAGGTAGACACCGTTATAGTGGCAATCGGCGGCCACCCCAATCCCACCATAGCTAGAACAACACCCGGACTTGACGTTGACGGACGGGGCTACCTTGTAGTTGACAGGGAGACCATGTCCACAAGCAAGGCAAGGGTCTATGCCGGAGGCGACATTGCCGGATGGGGAGCCAATGTGATAAAGGCCATGGGGGACGGCAGGATCGCCGCCGGCGCCATGCACGAATTCCTTACAAGAGAGAAGAAAGACTGATCCCCGGGCCGGATGTTTGTCTATATCTCTTCCCGCAAATACCGCTATTAAATTTAAAAGCTGATGCTGAGATTGCGCAATTTCCCCACAGAGGGGACAACAATAAGGTTAACTTTCAATATGATGGAGAGTTTATGAACAAGCCGGAGATTTGGCAAAAACGCGTAGGTGAACTGGCAGCACGAGCCTGGGACCTGGATGGCATCCGGATCAGATTGCATAAAATGCGAGAGCACGGCTTCAGTCTCAAGGATTTGGACTTGGAAACTCTTAGAGCCAACCTCCCCCAAG
The DNA here is from genome assembly GCA_041753575.1 of Desulfatiglandaceae bacterium. Classification (GTDB taxonomy): domain Bacteria; phylum Desulfobacterota; class DSM-4660; order Desulfatiglandales; family Desulfatiglandaceae; genus CG2-30-51-40. Next base: position 4,823 of record JBGSUA010000103.1, on the reverse strand, counting down.
TGCTTGACCAGATACAGCTCCGGGCTGAAGAGTATGAATACCTCACACACAGTTGCGCCAAGGGATCTGCCCTCGCGCTGCTGGAGGCGTTCGGCCTGGGCAACTGGGACATTATCCGTGCCATGTCACCATTTCCCGGTTTCGGCATGACCGGCGGCATCTGCGGAGGGGTAACAGGCAGCCTTATCGCTATCGGGCTTTTCTTCGGCAGCGATGATCCTGAGGATTACCAGGCCACAGGACGCACCATGGCAGCGGCCCGCAAGTTCATAAGCCTCTTTAAAGAGGAGCTTGGAACCATCATGTGCCCCGAACTTCAGGAAAATGTTGTCTTCGGGCGGTACATGGATCCGCGAGCCAGCCAGGAGAACTTCCTGGCTTTCCAAAAGGCCCAGGGTTATGAAAAATGCGCTCTGCTTCCTGGGTTGGGCGCGCGGCTGGCAGCACAAGTGATAGTGGAAGGGCCATAAAGCCTTACCAGTAGGACATCCGGCAGGTTAACTCAGTAAACAGTCAGCCGACCTGGGTATAAATGAAGGAGAGCTATGCCATGAGACCTGTCTCACTGTCATAGCGTCGGGAAAAGACGGCCGCCTTCCCGGAAAAAATGTTGCAATGGGTCAAGACGTGTTCAGCCACAGCCAGACCTACAACGAGACCGCCCTGCCCTTTGTTCAGCAGATTTTGTATAATCATTCTTGATTACAGGCAAGTATTCTCCGGCACACCCGGGAGAACTCTCTTTGGGATTAGAAATCAAGCGGGCTCCTGGCCTCCTTCACTGTCTTGCTTGGAATGCAATGAGTGTAGATCATGGTAGTTCTCACGTCACTGTGGCCAAGCAGTGTCTGGATCGTCCGGATATCATAATTGGCCCGCAAGAGATGGGTCGCAAAGCTGTGGCGGAAGGTATGGGTTGTAACGCGTTTGGTGAGCTTGGCCCTGCGCACGGCCTCGTAAAGCGCGTCCTGGACATGAGTCTCGTGCAGATGATATCGCCGCAGTTCCTGGGCCGCCGGAACCCGTGTAAGTGACTTTTGCGGAAAGAACCACTGCCAGATAAGATCCTTTGCAGCCGAGGGATACTTCTTTTCAAGCCGGTCATCGAGGAACACCCCTGAATATCCCGCCGCGAGATCTTCGTCGTGAATGCTCTTCACAACCTCAAGCTGAGAGGTCAGTTCCGGTGCAATCTTCTCCGGCAGGGGAACCGTACGGTCCTTTTTACCCTTTCCGTGGACAGTGAGAATCCCGGCTTCGAAGTTAAAATCCTTCACCCGCAGTTGCAGGCATTCAAACAACCTGAGCCCGCAACCGTAAAGCAATTTCACCACCAGATCATAAGGATATTGCAGGTGCTCCAGCACGGCCTCTATTTCCTTCCGGGAAAGCACTATTGGGATATATTTAGACTTTTTCGCACGGGGAATGTCCTTGCAATCTCCGAAATCCTGCTTGAGCGCATGCCGGAACAGAAAAAGAAGGGCACTGAACGCCTGGTTCTGAGTGGATGCCGAGACCCGGCATTGAACGGCAAGATAGGTCAGGTATTCCTTGACATCCTTCGATGACAGAGACTTCGGCGGCTTATTCTTTAGAAAACGCTGGAACTGGCGTGACCAATGAGCGTATGTCTTAAGCGTCTTTCTGGAGTAATGGCGTGTTTTGATTTCCGCAGCTAAGTCGCCGACGGCGGCATCCCATTCCGGAGAATCTGATTTAACGGCATAGCCGTCCTCCCATAGACGCCATGGCTGACGCTGTGCCGGCACATTAACAACCTGTTGAGGCTCCTGGATGATTGACCTTGTGGTGTCGGTATTGATAACCGCAGCCGGAGCTTCAGCCTTGCCCTGCGTTTCAAAATATAGGGATACAGCGTGCGCTGCCTGATTTTGCCGGAACCGGGTCTGTCTTTTTTCCCGCAACTTTTCAATAAACAGGCGTAGCTGGTCGGGTCGTGCTTCGGGGACAGGATGTTTGGCACAGAAATCCAGAAAATACCTGAGCCACTTTTTATAGTCCGCACGCTGTGTCGGCGCGATGGCTCGCTTTTCAAGAATGGCGTCAAACCTCGTCAGAATTTGGACTGGCACAGGCAGTACAGGCATTGAACATGAACCCCCTAAAAATATAAATTGGACATTGAACAACTTAATAAAACTAAGAATATCAAATAATTTTGTCAATATTATTTTCTTTTGAGATTGACAAGTTCGAAACTTCTTGATATTGAAAGGAAACTATTCAATATATTGTTAGGCTTTCGAGGAGCTTCGGAGCAGCCTTGAACGTACACACTGGAGGGCGACGATGTCGGATCTAGTTGCAGACTGTCCTAGGTGCGGCGCAAAGCATGTCACCTTCGACCTAACCGCTCATACGGTAGTCGCTCATCGGTACAACTGGCAGTCCTGGTACGAAGCATTTTGCATCTGCCGGAACTGCCACCGATCCACTGTGTTTGTCCTGAGTGAAAAGGGCATAGAAGAGGCCAAGCATATCAAGCAGCAAGGATTGCACAAGACTCCGACTGCAGCAAACAATCTCGTGAAGGTTGAGGACTACATAAGCCTAAAGAACGCTGCCGCGCGTCCCGCTCCAGAGCACCTCCCGCCGGAGATAAAGTCCGCCTTTGACGAAGGGGCTACCTGCCTAGCTGTCGGTTGTGTCAACGCTGCAGCTACGATGTTCCGCCTTTGCGTTGACCTTGCGACCCGGTCGCTGCTTCCGGGCGAAGATGAAAAGGAATTGAATGCAAAGATTCGCAGAACTCTTGGTCTTCGGCTGCCTTGGCTTATTGACAACGGAATCCTTCCCACCGCACTGTGCGAACTGTCGACATGCATCAGGGAAGATGGCAATGACGGGGCACACATGGGTACCCTGGTTGACGCCGATGCCGAAGACATACTAGATTTCACCATTGCTTTGCTCGAACGTATTTACACAGAGCCGGAGCGGCTACGGCTCGCAAAAGAGCGAAGAGATGCCAGGCGTGGCCCGAAAGCCTAACCCCTGGCTGCAGGCCACAGTCACCAGCGGGCTTCGCCCGCCGGCTCCTGGGCCTGAGCCAGACCGTTAGGCCACTTCGCACCACATGAGCGATCACACACCAGCCGCATTGTTTGAGCAGCTTCGCGGTGAGCAGTTGAGTGCCGTGACATTCGTGCAGGACTACTTGCAGCTTTGGTTCGACGGTCCGGGCATCAATGTCACGAACCCGCTGACTGTGCGGACAGGTCAGTTGTCGGTGACTTCATGGCAGCCGGGATTTCGTGACGCACTTTGTTCACAGATTGCGAAGATTGTAGCCGCAGTAGAGTGTCGCGAGGGCGAGGCGTTTATCATTCGGTTTGAGGACGGCTCACAGCTCTCGGTTTCTTTACGCGAGCAGGACTACACCACCCCAGAGGCGATTTATGCACACGGATTCCGAGATGACGTATCATTCGTCGCCTAACCATGCGCTGCAGCGAACCCGGCGGGAGCGTCGCGGTTGCAAGCGTTGCGTCCCGTGCGCCGGGTCGCTGAGCTTGGTTCGTTCGGGAACAGAAAAAAGGAGAAAGGGCATGCAAGCTCGCGGACCACTCATGATAGAACACCGTCTGATTCAGCAAATGCTTAATGTGATCGAGCGCACCATAGAGCGGGTTGAGCAAACCCAGTCTATTGATCCCTATTTTGTGGATACCGCCGTTGACTTTATTCGGGTGTACGCCGATCGTACCCATCACGGGAAGGAGGAAGACATCCTGTTTAGAGATCTTCGGAAGAAACACCTGTCCGATGAAGACCGGCAAGTGATGGAGGAACTCATTGAAGAACACATCTTCAGTCGCAGTACTACAAAGGCACTGGTGGAGGCCAACAATCGTTACCGAAAAGGAAGCGAGGCAGCGCTCGGTGAAGTGAAGCTTCATCTACGAACACTAGTTGATTTCTATCCTAGGCATATCAGGAAAGAAGACGAAGTGTTCTTCCCTGCTTCCCGGGCCTACTTCTCGGATGCAGAGGATCAGACAATGCTCGCCGAATTTTGGGAGTTTGACAGAAGGATGATTCATGAGAAGTACAAGGCGGTAGTCAAAGAGTCTGAGGCAAAATGAATCTTCCCGAACCACGCCATGCACCGGATCGTGGCAAAAGGCCGCCACTCCCGGTGATGGCCATGTTATGCACTTGCTTCAAGGAAGATCGCACGAATGAAAAAGAGATATTTCGATGAGTTGAAGGATGGAGAACATCTTCATTGTCAGCCTGTCGTAATGAATAGAGAGGCAATTATCGATTTTGGAAATAAATTTGATCCTCAACCGTTCCATATTGATGAGAACGCGGCGAGTGAATCTCTTTTTGGCGGACTGGTTGCATCCTCCCTTCATACTCTCTCAGCTTGCACCCGGGTTGTAGTTGAGGCACAGGGGAATGTCGCAATCCTAAGCGGCGTTGGTATGCATGAGGCAAAAATGTTCAATCCGGTGCGTCCGGGTGACGTCCTTTCAGTGAATGCCAGTTGGACGGAGTTAAAAAGATCACGGAGTAAACCAGACCGAGGGTTTGCATCAATCAAGTGCAAGGTTACAAATCAGCGGAAGGAGCCAGTCATTGAATATGGCTATAGGTACTTAATTGCCTGTCAGAACTTCGTGATGCCATAGTCCCAAGGATAATCCTTTTTAGCATAACACTTATAAGGTCTCCGGCTGTCAAGGGTAAAAAGTAGCCAATAACGAAAAAATGTTTTTTCGCCTACTGGTTCCACGAGCCCAAATGGCTGTTGGCAGCGGTTCCGACTTTATTTCAAAGCGGGTGCCGGAAAC
>JBGSUA010000102.1:0-87943 GCA_041753575.1 Desulfatiglandaceae bacterium | reverse complement strand
GACGTTGACCAAGGTTAAATATTCTGGGAAGTACGGTCATATCCTCACAGAGGTGACCAAGGCACAGCGGGATATTCTCAAAGCCTTGGATATCCAAATCTCTGGCATGGCATAGGTATAATTTTCCCGGGAAATCAGGATGTATATCCAGATGGCCATGGCTTATTTCAATTGCTGTTTCTTGAAATAGAAGACTGTTAAATTTATTGATCTTAAAAGGCAGCTTGCTCTCTTTACCACAGCTAACGCTTTGGCGTGCGAACTTATTACCAGTTCGCCTCTTTCAGGGCAGCTTACTGAGATACCGCTTTGACGTCGGCAGCACCTTATTGGAATGAGTAAGAGAATTGCCCTCACGGTACAACAGGTTAGCCTGGGCACACCATCTAATGATCATAGGCATAGAGGGAGAGAAAATCGGGTTGAAATCATACCTCTTCTAAAATAATCAAATCTGCTGTATAAAAAGAATAGCTTTCTACTGCCAATTAGTATTTCTTTCTAAATCACTCCGGGGAATTGAGGGTATAATCTATGATATTTATTACAGTTGTTTATAAATAGATCAATACGGGTATTGCTGAGGATTGCTGTGGGGTTCTTTGACTGTTCAATTCCAGGAGAAAGGAATAGCGAAAAGTCCTTCTTCGGAAATACAATAAAAGTCTTCCTGTGGATCGTCAGAGATCTAATAGAGTCTAACCTCTTTCGTCTAGCAAGAATAGTTTCCCTGGAGGTAATCGGCACCATTGGGTTAGGTACTTGCCTTGGTGGTATCCTCGGCCTTTTGAGGGCCTCTCCTCACGAAACAATAGTCAGGTTCTGGTTGATTAAGATGACCATACCTCCTGAATTTAGGTTATTTCTATTTTTGATACTGACTTCAGCCGGTTTGCTATTCATCCTAATCATCTACTCAGCGAATCGTTTGTGTATTACCGTTGCGGTAGAAAGAACTAATCAGCTTCTTGATACCCTCCTTAATCTGATCTCATCGCCAGACAAGGTCGGATGGCAGAGCGCTGTTATGTTTCCATTCTGGCAATCGCTTAGGGCGATTCTTACATCAGGGATAAGGGCTGTCGGCCTTAGTGTCCTAAAGATTTTAAAAAGTATTTATCAATTATTATATTTAGTTATAGCTGGCGTGGCTATGTTTTTCCTGTGGAATACCGGCGCCATCTTGCTGCTTCCGATCCTGGCTGTATATGCCGTAGTATTTAGCAAGATCAGTTCAAATATTTCGGCGCAACGTCAAAGCAATTTCATCCAGTATCAAGGGCGTAAGCAACTGGTCACATCATTTTTGCGCCGACTTGGGGAGGATAGGCCCGCGCTTGGAGCAACTAAGGGCCCACCCTCTCATCTGCAGGGGAGTATAGAAGGGCAGAGGATAGACAAATGGCTATTCCAAAGGCATGAACTGGACAGCAGGCTCAAGAACCTTAACAGCGGCGCCTTTTTTATTGGTTTGGCTGCAGTGCTTGCCTATTGGTGGCATGCAGGCGAAGATAGTGGCCTCTCCCTCAAGATAGTACTCGCATTTCTTGTAGCGATGCACGTGGTGTTTAGGTCTTTGAATCATTTGACCGCTACCCTTGTATTTGTTAGTCGTCTTTCCGACGGATTAAAGTCTGTTCTTGGTTTACTGGAGTTTGCCATTCCTCACAAGGCGGAAACAATGCCGATTGAACATAGCTCAACGATAAATAAAATTTCCATACCAGAGTTAAAAATTGAAAGCCAAACCAGCCTTTTTTTCGAAAATAGATGTCTTGCTTTTTCGCGAGGCGAGATGGCGGTTATCATAGTTGATGAACCTGTAAATAGGTTGTCTCTCCCGGCCATAGTGTTCTTATTAGAGAAGCTTTTCTCACTAAAAAAATTTCAGTTGTTTGATGCTTCGGTTTTCTTGTATGAGCCAGAAGACATCCACCATGACTTACCTGACTGTGACATTGTATTTGCAGGCATAAGGATATGTAGAGATGCTTCTTTGAGGGATAGATATGCTCAGATAACATGTAAGGATAGATGGATATTTTGCGTAGTAGACGGAGTTGATTTATTGCTGGAGCCCACCGCGGCGAACTGCTTCCAACCGGAAACTAAATGCCTGGTTATTTCGGAAGGAAACTTGCAGTCCTGTGGGATCTTAGGGGAACTATTAAGCAATAAGATAGCCGCAAAGAAATTGTTTAGGAAGACCAGCAAGAAGTACTCAGGCGAAGAAAACGATGATATTATTTAATCAGCTAGCTGTAATATAGTTTGAGTCATCAATTGCGTACTTTCTTCCCAATTGGGCCATTTAAGCCTTTTAGTTCTATACTTTCCTTTCAAGTATAAATTTAGCCATTCTTTCATGCACTTTGCTAGTGCCTCAGCGGAGTGGGGAGGGAAATACATGCAGTTTTCTCCACCTATCTCCCTAAAAGGTGGAATATCGCTTACAATCGAAGGCAAACCGCGCAGAAGACCTTCCACAAGAGGTAGCCCAAATCCTTCAGCAATTGAACAACACACTAGGCAGTTTGCCCTGTCATACGCCTGTTCCAAATCAAAGTCAGTGGCATCGGCAATATAAGTCAATGAATTCCCGGATGATAAGTGCGTTCTAATCCGCTGCAAGACCTTGTCGCTTTTCCAGCCCGGCTTCCCGACAATAAGCAAAGACAAGGGGAGACCTTGCTTAACCAGAATATCAAAGGCCTCAAGCAGGATACTGTAGTTCTTTCTGGGTTCTATAGTGCCCACTGCCAGGAGCACTATTCCTTCAATGTTCCATATCAGATCGGCATTCGCAGATGATTTCATCTTCCTCCTTCGGTGATCGATGTCAGCACCGAGTTTAAAGCTTCCGACCTTATACACTTGAGGCATTCCCAAAGCATTTTGCTGCAAGTATGAAAGCAGAACGTCACTTGTGCTATGCGAATTGGTTAAGAAGAAGTCCGTTATAGATACAGCCTGTTCGAACCAATGCTTGAATCCCTCTATTGTTTGTTCCTGGCAAACTTCTGGCATCAGCAATGGAAAAAGATCATGTATCATCACTCCCACTCTTATATCGTGCGAAAATCTCATTCTGAACAGATAATCAAGCATCCGATTTGAGTTCCAAGTTGAATCAATCAATACTACAATATCCCCTTTAGCTAGGGGTACGCTCTTGCCGAAGACGAATCGAACAGGGAAAGATATGGCGCCCAGCAAGAAATAGAATAGTTCAGGATGTAATTGGCCTTGGAACTTCGCGCAGATCAGGCGCTTTAGAAAAGTGAAAGGCCGCCTTATCAGAGGGGGAGTGACTTGGTATGCCTTACCCAGCAAAAAAGCTGCGGAAAAGGACAAAACGTTCCTAATTCTTTGAAGGGTGTGGGGTTTTTCAGATAACTCTTTGTTTAAACGAAAAAAACCCAAACCTCCCCATATGATTGGGATTATCTCTAGATTCGGTGAAGATGCAGACTTGGCACAGTTCGCGATACTGCGTGCAACGCGTCGGATTCCGTTATTCCCGCCCACAAAGAAAGTGTGAGTGCACTCAATATAAATATTGCGATGGTCTCTCATTGTTTTAAGCTTAACAGGCTGTTGAAAAACGCCCATCTGCTGCGTTTAGTTCATCCCTCGTCACTGCGGCGTACTTCCAAGTACGCCTTTCCTCGGAATATCTCAGGCCTTGCATCTGGACATTTTTCCTCATACTGCCAAGAGCCGATTTTTCAACGTGCTGTTAAAGGGGGTAGCCATATTTCTCCAAGTCTAAATCGAACTCATGCATAAACCAACGGTGGGCTTTGCATGATCTCTCGGCTATACTCATCCTTATTTCCTCACTCATTGTAACACAGGCTGGTTTCGATTCATCTCCTGATGCCGCGATTGGATGTTTGAGGATAATCCTACGTGCCTTTTTGCTCTTTATTCGCCAGAGCAACCTCCGAACAAGGTTTGATTCTGTTTCCCTTATGATATTCACCTGCCTCTCCGTTAGGCGCAAATTAAATCTTCCTTTTGCTGATTGAGCAAGGGCCTCCCCGGTGTCTATCCCTAAGAAGGCGCAAATTCTCGTGTAATAATCAATTGGATCATTTAGCAACTGTTCGTAAAGGAAAACACCAATATTGGTTTTCCCAATTAATTGACTTGCCTTTTGGATATTTCTACCATAAGAAAACGGGTCTCCCTTTCCTCTAAAGCTTGTAACGTTCTTAAACCAATTACCAAATTCCAAGAAAGCCCTCCCGTTCATGCTTGGGTGGTCCATTTTTATGAACTGTCCCCTTAGATCCTGAAGATATTGAGACGGCAGTCTGTTGTAAGGGTTCCGAAGAACAACCAAGATTTTGAGATATCCGAATATACGCAGTAACCTTTTTATCTTCTCGCCGAACAAGGTTTCACTTTCGGTTGAGCCTATTCCTTCCCAGGAACCAACGATTACCTGGTTACCAGAGACATCTGGAAGGACTGTTTGCAGAAATATCCTCTTGCAATGCTCTGGATCAAAATCGAACCCAATCTTAAATATGGCCGGTTCTAGCATATTGTGCACGTGATCTGAGCGGCAGCCATGCGCTGCTGGATAAGTCAATTCTTTCCCAAGATAGTAAATGTCCGGGTGGACGGAGAATAATGACCTCTGAATACTTGTGGTCGCTGTCTTAGTTAGGCCTATATGAAGGATCAGCCCTTTATCGCCTTCAGCCCTACCCATGAAAATAACCATATTGATCAAGCGGTAAGTTAAATATGTCAGATATCCAGCGGTTGCCTTCCGATGTCCTTTGTATTATCTTGTCTCGCCATTTATCTGAAATGAAGAATCGCGCAGATGGTCCCATTGTTCTTGGTAGATTCCAAGATTCCAAGTCAAGCTTTTCCCTGCGTTTCTTTCGGCTTGATAATCGAAAAAACAAAGATTTAATTCTAGATGCCTTTATGCGCTCCAAGGCGCTAATTTGCTGAATAGTCCAACGGTTGTTGTCTTTGCGACCAATGACAAGGGCAAGGCCATCGCTTATTGATATCCCAATTATATCACATATCTTACTGAAAAAAGATCGAGCATCCAGTGAGAGTTCCTCAAAAACGGCCACGTTAACGAGATCAAGCCCGAAAAAGTCTGAAAAAGCTCTAATTGTTTCCGGATATTCAAGGTGATATTTCACCTCACGGTCCCATTCCTTTTCTATCCAGTCGTCAATCGCAGGAAAATAGACCGGTTTTAGCAATCTTGCCCCAGGGCCTACGTTCTCACGCTTGACCTGTTGCAGAAAAGCAGATTCGATAAGACGCAGTGGGTGCCTTATGGTTACAAGTATCTTTGCTTGTCCAAAGACCCTTTTCAGGTTGCGTGCCCTCTGGCGTCTCTTTGCCAGGACGTCTGTCGATAGTGACTCCCATGACCATACTGGAACGAGGTTGTCCTCAACAGCAGGAGCCAGGACTTCTTGGATTATTGATGAACACCTATGAAAGTCAGGGTTTGTTATATTGATATAAACTAGCTCGTCCATCAGTTTTTTTATGTTAGCATTTCGACACCCGCTGAATTTCCGGTATTCTTTACGAAATTGTGGTCCATCAAATCTTCCTAAGTAAAAAATCTCCTTGTGTTGTGCTAAAAGCCGCCACTGGAGAGTTTTAGTTGCCGTTTTAGGTAATCCAATATGGATAACAGGGAGTCTGACTGACATAAGCAGATAAATTGGAATCCTAGATTATAAGATATAAAATAAGTTATAATAATTCATACAAATATCCATTATAAATAAAAGAGACTAAATGTTTTTTTTGTAAGCCCAGATTCCGAATCATATTGTACATAAAATAACAATATATATTCTCGGAAAAAAATATCTTATTTGGCATATTTGGCAGTAAAGCTATCATTTCTAGCAAGATATATAATTCTAATTAGTAATCGTCTAAATCCAAAATGAAGATTTTTGTGATATGAAAAAAGGAACTGGATAATTTATAAACAAGGCTAACCTGCCGATAGGCAAGTTGTTGCTCAATCAGGTGTCTAACAAGTTGACCTCATGATACAGCATCAATGCCGAGACTCACTATATTTCCTCTGGGTCATGGCCCTATCCAATCAATGGCCCTTTATGGGCAGCCTTTCATGGTATGTGCAAGTCCTCGTATGGATACCATCTTTGCACTCTATTTGCAAGGTGTTATCAGAATATTTTTAGAGCATTTAGCTAGATTTGACACAAATAAGGCTGAACAGACATTCTATTTTCTTATAATACATCAAAGGCAGGAGAGCTGCTATAAGCAAATGAGATGTCCGCTTTTTGGGGCGGTGAAGCTGCCGACAATTTGGGAGTTGTCTTGCTGCTCCAGCCAAAACACTCGTTGACTTAAGGGTGTTCCAAATATATTTTTTGAACTGAACAAGAACCGAATCGATCCCCTAATCCCAAATGGGGCCGTTACACAGGGCAGCCTATTGAAAAACAGCCTTTGGCAGGCCGAACAAGAATGCCCAGATGCAAGGCCCGTGAGGTCCCGAGGAGTCTTACCTAGAGGTACGCCACAGTGACGTGGGGCGCGGGAAACGAAGCAGATGGGCTTTTTTGTAAAGCATGTTAAATAGATCATTTCGTTTGAATGAGAGGATGATGATGTCGTTTCTTTTCATTAGAACTGCTGCATTAGCTATTCTGTTAGTTGCCTGCATAGCAGGATGTGACAGGGGAGAAGGCAAAGAAAAAGCGGCTTCAAACGGAGGCCAGAACAGGGTCGTAAAAGTCGCAGTCGAGGAGATCAAGCCTCACCCTCTTAAAGATGTACTTGTCCTTCCAGGTCAGAGTGAACCATGGATGGACATCCTTGTCCCATCGGACACAGCCGGCCGTATAGAGTGGCTGGGTCCAAGGGAGGGAGATAAGGTCAGGAAGGGAGAGCTTATCGTGCGCGTTGACGCACGGCTTCTCAAGGCGGCGCTTGATCGGGCCGAGGCGGCCTTTTCCCTTTCAGAAAGCCTTCTCAAAAGGCGCAAAGAACTTCATGGCCGAAACATAATCAACCAGGAAGAGCTTGACAGGAGCCTGACGGAATATTCCCTTGCGGAAGGCGCCCTGAGGCAGGCCAGGATCGAATATGAAAAGAGCTTTGTGAAGGCGCCGGCCGATGGGCTCATAAATTATGTGTACGCCGATGAGGGAGAATTCATAGACCGAGGCAAGCCTTTGGTTCACCTGGTCAACATTGACAGGGTCAAGATCAACATCAATGTGCCGGAACTGGACGTCTCCCACATAAGCAAGGGACAGGACGCCCTCATAACTATTGACGCCTTTCCCGGAAAGACGATCCGCGGTTCATTTGATTTTATCGCCTTTAAGGCTGACCCGGCGACCAAGACCTTCCTTGTCAGAGCAATAATAGAAAATCCCGACCACAGGATAAGACCGGGGATGATCGCGCGAGTCGCCCTTATCAGAAGAGTCGCAGAGGATGCCCTCTCCGTGCCGATGTTCTCAATTGTGGAAAGAGGAGGGGATCGGCTCATCTTTGTGGAGGAAAACGGTGTGGCACGCGCCAGAACTATTTCTATAGGCATCATCGAGCAGGACAGGGTTCAGATAACCAGGGGACTCAGCCAGGGCGACCGTCTGATTGTGGCTGGTCAATCAGAGGTGGAAGACGGAACAAGGGTCCTTGTCCAATGATAGTTAACAGAATCGCCGTCAAGCGTCAGCCCACCATAATGACGCTCCTGATCATTATCGTAATCGCAGGAAGTTATGCCTATTGGACCCTGCCCAGGGAATCATTCCCTGACATCACAATCCCCTATGTCTTTGTGACCACAACATACGAAGGGGTATCCCCTGCCGATATGGAGGAACTCGTCACCATCCCCATTGAGAGAAAGCTAAAGGGGATAGCCGATGTTGAAGAGATACGCTCTACCTCTGCCGAAGGAATATCCACCGTAGCAGTGAAATTTCTCCCGTCCGTTGACATAGACGACGCCCTCCAGAAGGTCAGAGACAGGGTGGATCAGGCAAAGAACGATCTGCCGGTTGATCTCAAAGACGACCCGGCCATAAAGGAGGTGAACTTCTCAGACCTTCCCGTGATCAGGGTAGTGCTGTCAGGGGATTTCAGTCTCAGGAGGCTGCAGCGCTTCGCGGAAGACCTTAAGGATAAAATAGAATCCATCCAGGGGGTCCTGGACGCCCCCATATCGGGAGGACTGGAAAGGGAGATACATGTGGAATTCGATCTCGACCGGGTCGGGGCCTACAATGTTCCATTTTCAAGCCTCATAAGCGCAGTGACAAGAAGCAATGTGAACATGCCTGGTGGAAGCATTGACATCGGTGAGGCAAGATATCTGGTCAGGGTCCCGGAAGACTTTAAACACCCCTCAGAGATCTTCTCCATCGTAGCCTTTGTAAGAGACGGGAAACCTGTGTATCTCAGGGACCTGGCAGTCATAACTGACTCACACAAAGATCCCCTGACCCGTACACGCTTAAACGGCAAGAGGAGCGTCACGATCGCCGTCCAGAAGAGAAGCGGAGAAAACATTGTACGGGTGACCGACGAGGTCAAGAAGGCCGTGGAGGAGATGCGGTCGCTCTTTCCTCCTTCCCTCGGAATTGATCTCACGGCTGATATGTCCAACGATGTGCGTCTCATGGTAGCCGACCTTGAAAACAACATCCTTTCCGGGCTTGTCCTTGTATTGGCTGTGATTTTCGTATTTATAGGGGGTAAATCCGCTGTCTTTGTGGCACTTGCGATACCCTACTCCATGTTCATAACCTTCGTCCTTCTCATGGGTGCAGGTATCACAATGAACATGGTGGTGCTATTCTCGCTGATACTCGCCCTGGGTATGCTTGTTGATAACGGCATAGTGATAGTCGAAAACATTTACAGGCACATGCAGGAAGGCGAAGATCGCCTTGAGGCGGCCACCTCTGCAACGAACGAAGTCGCCTGGCCCGTCATCACCTCCACCCTCACCACCCTGGGCGCCTTTTTCCCCATGATCTTCTGGCCTGGGATAATGGGAGAGTTCATGAAGTACCTTCCCATAACACTTATTATGGCGCTTTCGGCTTCTCTATTTGTCGCTCTGGCTATAAATCCAGTGCTTTCAGCACGCTACCAAAGCGTAAAGCCAAAGGCCCAAAGAGCGAAAAGGGACGGCTTCATCAAGCAGGCTTACGCCTCTCTCCTTACCTCTTCTCTCAACCACAGGCTTATAGTGGTCCTTTCTGGTTTTCTTTTGTTCGTTGGGGCATTGGCGGCCTACGGCGTTTTTGGCAGAGGAACCGAGTTTTTCCCTGAGACAGAGCCAAGGAGAGCCTATATTACCATCAAGGCGCCTGAGGGCACAAATCTCGACGCCTCCGATGCCATAGTGGCACAGGTGGAAAAAACGGCAGGGCAGTATGAGGACATACATTACGTCATAGCAAACGTGGGCGCCGTGGGAGGCGATCCCTTCTCACAGGGAGGGACGGGCACTCACATAAGCAGGGTTGTAATTGATTTCAAGGACTTCCACGAGAGAAAAAGGCCCTCCTCGGAGATCGTGGACGAATTGCGCACAAGTCTCTTAAGGGGCGTTCGCGGGGCGGAGGTACAGGTCGAAAAGGAAAAGGAGGGCCCCCCGACAGGGCCGCCTGTTAACCTCGAAATAACCGGAAAGGACATACTGGTTCTGGGCGATCTTGCCAAGAGGGCCAGGAAGATCATGGAAGAGATTCCTGGAATAGTTGACTTAAAGGATAACTTCGTAAAGGGAAAGCCAGAGATTAAGGTAAGGATTGACAAAGAAAAGGCGGCACTTTTTAATCTTGACACCTTAACCATAGCGACCACCGTAAAATCAGCCATAAACGGGGCTAAGGTCGGAGTATTCAGGGAGGGAAAAGACGAATACGACATCATAGCAAAGCTCCCTGAAAAGGACCGAAAGTCCACAGAATCCATAAGAAGGCTAACCGTCTCAGGGCCGGCAGGAGAGCCTGTTCCGATTACGAGCATAGCAGATATAGGCCTCTCCAGCGGGCTCGGGGCTATTATGCGACTTGATCAAAAAAGGGTTGTCACTGTATCCGCTAATGTGTCGGGACGACTCGCCAATGACGCAATAAAGGATATTGAAAAAGGGCTCAGGGAAACGGTCGAATGGCCCAGAGGATATTCCTTCAGATTTACCGGCGAGCAAAGAGAGCAGGAAAAGGCCCAGGCCTTTTTGATCAAGGCATTCGCGGCCACAATATTTATCATAGCCATCATACTGATTACCCAGTTTAATTCCATCGCTACCCCCCTGATCATCCTGACGTCCGTATTGCTTTCGCTAATAGGAGTCTTTTTAGGACTTCTGGTGGCTGATATGGCCTTTGGAATAATTATGACGGGCATCGGGGTTATCAGTCTCGCCGGAGTTGTGGTCAATAACGCCATTGTCCTTATAGACTATTCCAATCAGCTCAGGGACAGGGGGCTATCGTACCGGGAATCCCTAATAAAGGCAGGGCTCGTAAGGTTTAGACCGGTTATGCTTACGGCCATCACTACCATACTGGGACTTGTGCCTATGGCGACCGGCGTAAGCGTGGATTTCAGGAAACTGGCGCTGGAGGTTGGAAGTGAATCATCCCAGTGGTGGGGGCCTATGGCCGTGGCCGTGATATTCGGGCTTGGAGTGGCGACTCTGCTCACTCTTGTCATGGTTCCGGTGCTTTGCTCTCTCGCCGATGATATCAAACAACGTTACCTGACACGTGGCTGAATTTGCAGCGCAATCATATGAAACCCCTGGGGAACCTTCTCAGTGAAAGATACTGGAAGACCTGCAGCAGGTTAAGATAGGTTCTTTCATGCAGATTCTAATCACCCTGAAAGGATATGTATGTGACGTATGCTGCGGCAAGATCCCTATTGATGCGATCAGGGCAATTACCGGCATGGTAAGACCAAGGCGCACTCAGGCCGAAGCCGGCACAGGAAAACCTTCAGCTCAAAGCGTGATAACTGAGCTATGGTACAAAGAAAGTCAAAATCTTAAGCTCCTCTTGGCGGATTTCGGATTAAACTGGAATGGGTTTATGTCAATAAATCATTTTGGCCATTATTGTGGCATTGGAAGCGGTAAAGACGGCTTAGGCGTCTTCGAAATGGAGATATATGAGGGCGAAGAACTCCTGCTGACTTTTATCCCCCCTCCTGTTCAGCCCGAATTGAAGGAGAGATTCATGGGTCTTGACAAAATACGGATCAAGACAATTGATTCCCCTCCCCTACCCTATGCGGGGGAAGGCTTTGTCCCCATAAGTTCAGGTCTGTGGGGGATCGGAACAATTGAATTCCGATTGGAAAAAGGGCCGCGCTTTGATCCCGAAAATCTTGAATTAGTTACGATGGATCTTTGCGATATCGGCATCGGAGAAGACTGTCTTACGACAGGGCTTATCTACAACGGCAGGGACATTCCAGGAATACCTTCCCCAGGTCCCAGCCGCGAGCCATATCCTGCCGTGTGGTACTCGCAAGGGGAAAAGAAGTGGCTGGACCTGGGGGATGCCTCTACTTTTTGAGGGTTGCAGACTTTATTAATATCTCCTCGAGCGGCACATCCCTGAACATGCCCTTGGCGCCTGTCTTTACTCCCACTATTGAGTCCACCATGTCCATTCCTTCTATAACCTTACCAAACACAGCATAACCCCATCCTCTGGGGTTCTTACCCGTATGGTTGAGGAAGCTGTTGTCCTTTACGTTGATGAAGAACTGAGCCGTTGCGCTGTTAGGATCCGACGTCCTGGCCATGGCGATGGTGCCTCTGGAGTTCAGCAGACCGTTATCCGCCTCATTTACGATCGGGGGCTTCGTGGGTTTTTGATCCATCTGGGAGTCGAATCCGCCGCCCTGGATCATGAAATCCGGTATGACGCGATGGAAGATGGTTCCGTTGTAATGACCGGAGGCAACGTAGGCCAGAAAATTCTCTACGGTCTTTGGTGCCTTCTCCTGGTTGAGTTCCAGGGTAATCTTTCCCTTTGATGTATCCAGTATTACAACGGGATTTGCCTTTTCAGCCGATGGGGCTACTCCCGGAACCACCAGGGAAAAAAGAATGGACAGCATAATGATCCTCCTTAGCATTCTGATTAAACCTCCTTTAATTCCAATCTATACGAATTTATTTTAGAACACTTCAAATTAAGCTACTTCTTCAAATAAGCATCGCTGCGGCACAAAACCTTCCCGTCTTTCCGTCGCCACGATAAGAGAAGAAGATATCTTTCCTGCACTTTGTGCATATTCCAGCGATGGTGATGTTTTCCCTTTTGAGGCCGGCGTTCAGTAACTGCGTTCTGCTGAGCTCCCAGAGGTCAAAGTGGCTCTGACCAACCATGAAGCTTTCGAAATTTGGGGGGAAAATTTTTTCATATTCAACGAATTCGGCGCAACATGGCCCGAGTGAAGGGCTTATTGCCGCCATGAGCCTTGACGGAATGGAGCCGAGCCTTAATTCCATTTCTTCTACCGCGTGGGCGAGGATGTCGGCGACATTGCCTCTCCAGCCGCAATGCACAACGGCCAGCGCCCCTTTCGGATCATAGAGTATTACTCCCTGGCAATCGGCAAGCTTCACTATCAGTGCTACGCCTCTTACGTCGGTCATAAGTATGTCGGCTTTCGGCTCCGAGCCTTGCGGCCATAACTCATCCCCCGTAACTGCAATTACCTCTCGCCCGTGGACCTGCCTCATGGCAAAGATTTTGCCTGATCCAAGAGTCTTGCTTACTATCTCAAGATTGGCTGAAACCCTGGCGGGATTGTCCTGAACGGCAAAACTGACATTAAGACTGCGGAAAATGCCCTCGCTCTTTCCTCCTATCCTTGTAAAAACGGAATGCCTGAGCCCTGCTTCCGAAGCAAGAGTTTTGAATTCCAGCCTTAAAGGAGCAGAATATATCCATTCCAGGGAAGGGTTTTCAGGGGGAGAGTCCTCTTTGGTCATAGAAAAAGGAAGGGTCGAATGCACTAAAAAAAGTCCTTGGCCGTGCATCCCCAGTCGAAAAACGAATCTGAAGCCAACGTCTTCCGGAGTTTAGGGATAGATACCATCACGACACAACCGTTCCTGTTTACCGCTGCTTCCTCCCGGACCTGACGGGGTTCACAGGCGGATGTCACGTGAGGTCCATCCCGTCTCACAGGCAGTCGGTCGAACTTCATAGCCGCAATCTCCTGAAGGACTTTCGACCCCGCTAGAGCGGATCTCGGGTTACAGGGCACCGCTAGCTCCCCATCTAGCACGGCCAAGGCACAGAGGCTATTGCTCTATATCTACCCTCTCCTTCAGCTCCTTCCCCACCTTGAAGAAAGGAAGTTTCTTGGGAGCGACGCTGATCATTTCACCCGTCTTGGGGTTTCGCCCCGTGTAACCGTCATAGTTCTTTACCTTAAAACTTCCAAGCCCCCGTATTTCAACCCTCTCACCCTCAACGAGGGCTTCTTCCATATCACCGAAAAAAGTACTTACAACCTCTTCGGCCTTTTTGACAGGCAGGTTCTCCGCTTTAGCGAGGGCTTCAATCAATTGGGACTTATTCATATGCCGACCTCTTCATAATTGATACGTAAACGATTAAAACCGGTTACCGGGATCATTCGGGCAAACATAGTTAATCCTTTTTGGCAAGTCAAGACCAATTTCACAGAAAGCGGACGAAAACGCATTTCTGACGGCAAATAGATTGTTTACTTCTTGTTTATAATGGGTTATAAGGCCGTTCCGTTATTCCTATTCATGCTTAAAAAAAAAGGCTTATGCGATGAGAAATCTTATACGTAAAGGCATAGAGGAACTTGTGCCATACCCCCCGGGAAAACCCATAGAGGAACTCGAAAGGGAACTTGGTGTTCGATCCCCCATAAAATTGGCATCCAACGAAAATCCCATAGGACCATCTCCCATGGCTGTTGAGGCCATAAGGCAAAAATTAGGGTCTCTCAACCGTTATCCTGATGGAAGCGGATACTATCTCAAAGCAAAACTCTGCGAAAAATTTGGAGTTCCGCCCGAGCAGATCATCCTGGGAAACGGTTCAAATGAGATTATTGAACTGATCGTCAGGACATTTCTCACTCCAGGAGATAATGTGGTTCAAGCTTTCCCTACTTTCCTGGTCTATGAAAAGATCGTAAAGGGAGCAGGGGGGACAATTACATCAGTTCCTCTTTCAGGTTTCAGACCGGATCTCGATGCGATGATCAGGGCAGTAACCCGTGAAACAAAGATCATCTTCCTGAACAATCCCAACAACCCCACAGGGGCGCTTCTCCAACATGAAGAGGTCACCGGTTTTCTGAGGGCCTTGCCGGGGGATATAGTTGTCGCCCTTGATGAGGCCTACATAGAGTTTGTGACGGAGGCCGGAGCCGCAGACGGAATCAGACTGCTTTGTGAATACCCGATGCTCATCGCTCTGAGAACCTTTTCAAAGCTTTACGGCCTTGCAGGGCTTAGAATAGGTTACGGCTTTTCCTCCCCCGCCCTTATTGATTACATGAACCGGGTAAGGCAACCCTTTAATGCCAATCTCCTTGCTCAGGCCGCAGCTACCGCGGCCCTGGATGATAGAGAGTTCGTTGACAAAACGCTTTCAATTGTGCGCGAAGGTCTTCGTTACCTTTATGAGGCCTTGGAAGCTATGGGGCTTGAATATGTGCCCACTCAGACCAACTTTTTCCTCATACGTATTCCGGGAGGGGGGAAACCGATCTTTGAAAGACTTCTGAGGCAAGGGGTGATTGTCAGGGCCATGGACAGTTTCGGACTTTCCGACTACATAAGGATCAGCGTTGGACTGCCTCAGGAAAACAGGCGTTTTATAGAGGCCCTGGGCATGGTCCTTGTGGGTTTCTAGGCATGGGAGGGCAAGTTTGGCGTTATGGCCGGGGAAGAGTTAGTAACCATTGACGGACCTGCCGGTTCGGGTAAGAGCACCACAAGTCGGGCGCTCGCGCAGAGGCTCGGATTTCTCTACCTGGATACTGGAGCAATGTATAGGGCAGTAGCCCTTGCTTCAAAGCGGCACGGCATAGGGAAGGCCGACAGAGAAAGACTCTCATCCTTGTGCAAAGGTCTCCCGCTGTCATTTGATGCATCAAGGGTTCCTCCGGCGATTCTGCTGGGAGGAGAAGATATATCCGAAGCCATCAGGAGCGCCGAAATGGATCTCCTCTCCTCTGATATCTCAGCAGTGGCAGGGGTCAGAGAGGCCATGAGCGATCTTCAAAGAAAAATTGCGCGAGACAGGAATGTGGTTGCCGAAGGTAGAGATATGGCAACAGTGGTCTTCCCATGGGCTAGGCACAAGTTCTTCCTTACAGCAAGCCCTGCGGTAAGGGCTGAAAGGCGTTACGCTGAAAGAATTTCACGCGGGGAGAGTCCTGATAGAGATACCGTAGTTAGGGAGCTCATGCAAAGGGATTGGCAGGACGAAACCAGACATATCGCGCCTCTAAGACCCGCGAAAGACGCATTGATAATAGACACCACGTCAATGAGCATCAATGAAGTACTCTGCGAGATCACAAATAAACTCAAGGGAAAGGGAGCTCAAATACCGCAGATTGAGACGAAATAAAATATTGATCTTATCAAAATCATCTGATAAATATACGCATTTAAGCTTGGTATTTAAGGCAAAATGACGAAGGGAGAGTTGCATTAATGGAAAAAACATCAGCCAGTGTAGCAGGGAATAATGCCGTCCAAACTGATTACCCGGTTGCTTCTTTGGAAAGCTCTAAGAGCCCGGTTTCAGAACCCGGGCAGCAGGAGGGTAGTTTTCTTGAGCTCTATGAGGAAAGCTTCAAGACAATCCAGGAGGGAGAGGTCGTAGAGGGTGAAGTGGTTCACATTGACAAAGACTACGTCCTTGTGGATATCGGGTATAAGACGGAAGGTCATATCCCAATACACGAATTTACCGACCCGGAAGGGAATGTTACGATCAGCGTGGGCGAGAAGGTAGAAGTCCTCCTTGAGCGCAGAGAGGACGACGAAGGCAAGGTAAGACTCTCCAAAGAAAAGGCGGCCAAGATAAAGATATGGGATCTGATCAAGAACATTTACGAGCAGAGCGGTTCCATAACAGGGAGGATCGTATCTAAGGTAAAGGGAGGACTGTCGGTTGATATAGGACTGCCAGCATTCTTGCCCGGCTCCCAGGTTGATCTAAGGCCCATCCGCGATATGGATTCCCTTATTGGAAAGGAATTCGACTTCCGCATTGTCAAGTATAATAGAAGAAGAGGCAATATAGTACTCTCTCGAAGGGCGATTTTGGAATCCGACCGCATGGCGGCAAGGGAAAAGACTCTTGAGTTTCTGGAAGTGGACGCGGTTGTCACGGGAATCGTGAAAAATATAACTGATTACGGCCTGTTCATTGATCTAGGCGGCATTGACGGACTCGTCCACATAACTGATATGTCGTGGGGAAGGGTCGGCCATCCATCAGAAATGCACCAGGTTGGAGACGAGATCAAGGTAAAGGTCCTCAGTTTTGACAGGGAAAAAGAGCGGGTCTCCCTCGGCATTAAACAACTTACTCAGGATCCATGGAGCGAGGTGCCTGCCAGATATCCTGTGGGGACAAAAATAACCGGCAAGGTGGTAAGCCTTACCGAATATGGGGCCTTTGTTGAAGTCGAGGCAGGAGTGGAAGGCCTTGTCCACGTATCCGAGATGTCCTGGACCAGAAAAGTGCGGCATCCTTCTCAACTTATTTCGGTTGGAGATACGGTTGAGGCTACGGTCCTCAATATTGATGCCGACAAGAAAAGAATAAGTTTGAGTATGAAAAAGCTCGAGTTAAATCCATGGGATGTAATAGCTGAAAAGTACCCGGTAGATACAATCATAGAAGGTAAGATTAAAAACATTACTGAATTTGGGATCTTCATTGGTATTGATGAAGGCATAGACGGACTTGTTCATATCTCCGATATTTCTTATACACGACGCATAAAACACCCTTCGGAACTCTACAAGAAGGGGCAGGAGGTCAGGGCGATAGTCCTCAAAATTGACAAGGAAAACGAGAGGTTTTCGCTAGGCATCAAGCAGCTAGGCGCAGATCCCTGGGACGAAATACCGGAAAGATATAAACCGGGCACAAGAATTACCGGAACGGTAACCAACGTGACGGATTTCGGCATATTTCTTCAACTAGAAGAAGGGGTTGAGGGCTTAATACACATCTCCGAGATCCCCAAGGATAAGAGAGGAAATCCCGCATCCCGTTTTCAGGTGGACGACGTCATACAGGCCAAGGTTATAAATGTATCCAAGGATGACAAAAAGATAGGCCTGTCCATAAGGAAACTGGATGAACCGGAGGAAAAGGCCGGATACAAGAGTTACATGAACAACAGGCAGGAGGCCACATCCAACCTCGGAGACCTGCTCAGGGAAGAGATGATGAATGCAGCGCGTGATTCTCAGGAAGAGGAAAAAGATTAAAACATTGCGGCTGCAGGTTTAACCCCGATCAAATTTATTTTTGACAAAAGGACTTAGGCAAGAAAACACCTAAGTCCTTTCTTTGTTTGAGGCCGTATCCTGTCTCTTGTCTATAGAAATATGCGCGTCTCAGATATTCCTAACATAGAAATCAAGGCCCTCTCCTATGACTGAGGAGGTGATATCCAAGATAAGCATGGCGATATGGATATATATTTAAGTAAACAGGCCTTCTCAAGATCATTGTTTAAATCTAATTGAGACTTGACAAGAGAAGCCTGAAAGTTAAATTGTTATTCATATTCGACTTGTCGCCGATGAAACGCAGGCATTAGAGGGTCTGCATCAGGAGGCCCGCAATTATCACAGGTGATGTTATTATAGACATCCGCGACCCCTGCCTAAAGTGGCAGAGGCGCAGTGAGCGAGGTTTAATCAGTTTCATCTGCGGCAACGGCTTATCAACTCTTTCTAGAGGGAGGTTTTCATGGCTCAGAAAAGCAGGGAAGAGCGTATCAAAGGTATCATCGAGGCTCTCAATAAGGCACGCGCCATGGAGCTGCATGCCATTCATCAGTACATGAACCAGCACTACAACCTGGACAACATGGATTACGGAGAGCTGGCCGCCAAGGTCAAGCTTATTGCCATTGACGAAATGCGACACGCCGAGATGTTTGCAGAGCGCATCAAGGAGCTGGGCGGCGAGCCTGTGACCGAACACGGTCCCAAGGTGCAGAAAGGCCAGAAGGTGCAAGAGGTCTTTTCATTCGACGCAAAGCTGGAAGACAATACCATTGACGTTTACAACCAGTTCGCCACCGTCTGCCGTGAAAACGGTGACAGCATAAGCATGAAGGTCTTCGAGACCATCATTGACGAAGAGCAGATTCACTACAACTACTTCGACAATGTTGACGAGCATATCAAGACCCTGGGCGACACTTTTCTGGCGAAAATAGCCGGCACCCCGGGATCTACCGGCCTAACGCCCAAAGGCTTTGCCGTCAGCACCGGCGGCGCCGCATAACGAGCCGCGAGCCCAGAGACATGAGAGGGAAAAAGTCCAACCCGTCAGAGACTCCTGCCGTGGTTTGGGATGAGGCAGGATCGTCTCAGTAGTTTTCAGCGTAGAGCTCAAAAAAGGCTTGGGGGTGCGAGCAGGTAGGGCATTTGAGAGGGGCTTCAAAGGCCTCTACTATTCGGCCGCACTCCCTGCATTTCCAAAGGACCTTTTTGGGCTTCTTGAATACGCTCTTATTCTCAAGCGCCTCGACCAGTTTATTGTAACGTCTTTCGTGCCATTGCTCTACGGCAGCAACCTGCTTGAAAGTCTCTGCAACACCCTGGAAACCTTCTTGAATTGCGTCTTCCGCAAAGCCTGTATAAAGAGTGGTCCATTCGTGTCGCTCGCCGGCAGCCGCAGCTTTCAGTTGAGTCAGGGTGTCTCCCCCGACGCCTGCCGGATAGCTTGCGGTAATCGTCGCCTCACCACCCTGAAGCTGCTTGAAAAAAAGCTTGGCATGTTGTTTCTCGTCATCCGAGGTTTCAATAAAAAGGCTACTAATCTGTTCATAACCCTCCTTGCGAGCAATGCCGGCTGCAAAGGAATAACGGTTACGCGCCTGAGACTCGCCTGCAAAAGCAGCGAGCAGATTGTTTTCTGTTTTAGAGCCTTTTAACGTGGGCATGGTCGCACTCCTTTACTGATTATTGTCTTATAATAATACACATAACTCAATAATAACACTTTCGTTTTTTTGACCTAATTAACTTATTTTCCGTTAACCTTGATGAACTCGCAGAAAGTCTAAATTCCGACGGCAAAGGAAAAAGCTCCAGATACAAGGCGCGCACACATAGGAACCCACCCGAAGGGAGGGGCGTCCAAGCCAAGCCGCAGTTACGCAATTATACCAGCCTTTAACGCAAAAATATGCCCCATCATTTTTTCATTATGTCCCCTTTCTTGGGCCGCTGGAGGGTGTTTCGTGGTCTCTGGAACCAATCTTTGCTGCCGGCAATAATACTGTTGACAGCCATATTTGACAAGGCTAGAGTTTAGTTATGTGTCATTTCACAGAGAGTAGTTTAATTGTCTTAGAATTACTTGGTAACCATATCCCAACGCTTACCTTTACGAGGGACAATGAGGGATAGAAAGACAAGAAGATACCCTATATTAACTGCACTGGCTATCCTTGCCGGCCTCGGTTTGATCCTGGCGGTGGCAGGTTTTTTCTGGATGACCTTTCTGCCGGGGGAATCTCTTTCACTTGCCTCCAGTCGTTTTGGAGTGCTTCCCGTAGAGGGGGTAATAACAGACTCCGGCGAGATAGTTAAAGAACTGACAAGACTCAAGAAGGATAAGGCAATCAGGGCCGTTATCCTCAGAATCAACTCCCCAGGCGGCGCAGTAGGCCCTACCCAGGAGATATGCGCCGAGATAAAAAAACTGGCGACTGTAAAGCCTGTTGTAGCATCCTTCGGGGCTGTTGCCGCCTCCGGGGGTTATTACATCGCCGCCCCGGCCAGGGTTATAGTGGCGAACCCAGGCACCATAACAGGGAGTATAGGTGTTCTAATGCAGTTTGTGAGGATCGAGGACCTGCTCAACAAGGTAGGCATTCAATTTGAGGTCCTCAAGGCGGGACAATACAAAGATATGGGCTCACCGCACCGGAAACTCACCGAAACGGAAAAGATAATGATACAGGACTTGATGGAAGATGTAAGGGGCCAGTTTGTCGCAGAGGTGGCAAAGGGCCGCAACCTCCCTCCAGAAAAGGTCAAAGAGATTGCCGACGGCAGGATTTTCTCAGGGGCAAGGGCGAAGGAGCTTGGGCTGGTGGACAGTCTGGGGAGCCTGGAAGACGCGGTAAATGCGGCCAAGGAGCTTACCGGCGTAAGGGGAGAGGTAAGTCTTGTGTATCCCGAGAAGCGGGGGCTGAGCATCTTTGATCTCATGGGCACAAAGATGCTTCAAAAGATAACAGGGCTCATCATGTCTCATTCATATCCAAAAATATCATATCTCTGGGAGGGCCTTTCCGGATTGGCCGTCAACGAAAACTACTGACATCGCCTTTGCCTTCCCTCAAAACCTCCGGGACGTCATCAATAAGTGAGACAACGCTTGAAGGATTCTGGTAGAGTATTCCTCCGTCAATGATCACATCGAGCAACGGGCCGTATGCCTCTTTAATGGACAGAGGGTCGTCGTGGCCCGCGCTGGTGCTTATTATAGGCCTCCCCAGGGTACTTACTATCGCAAGGCATATCCCATTGTCGGGGACCCTTATGCCTACGGTGTTGCGTTTTGTAAGCATTATCCTGGGCACCAGTTTTGTCCCCTCAAGGATGAAGGTGTATGGTCCTGGAAGAAGCCTTTTCATGGTCTTGTACGCATAATCAGAAACCCTGGCGTAAACGCTGATTTCCTTGAGGCTGTCGCATACAAAGGAAAATGGCTTGTCAAGCGGGCGCCCCTTTAGTCGGTAAACTGCCTGTATAGCCTTTTTGTTGTAAAGATCGCATCCGATCCCATAAAAGGTATCTGTGGGATAACTTATGATCCCGCCTTCGTCGAGCAACTTGACAACGCGGTCAATAAGCCTCTGCTGTGGATTTTGCGGATTGATCGAAATAAGAGCCGGCTTTTTGGCCGATTCTCTGGAAACTCCCTTTGCCATATAACCCTCCTTAAGAAAAGGCGCCATCAAAGCCCGCCTTGCAAAAAGGCTCCGAGGCCTCTAAGATAGAAAAACATAATATACCGCAGTCCAATTGAAAGGCGTTAAGATGATCCCACAGGGCATTGCAGGAATCCTTTCCATACTGTTAGGTCTTTGCCTCGGAAGTTTTCTCAATGTCTGCATCTACAGGCTTCCCCTTGGCAAATCCATCATAAGCCCTCCATCACATTGCCCCTCATGCGAAAAAGCGCTGCGCTTTTATGACAATATCCCCGTATTGAG
The DNA here is from genome assembly GCA_041753575.1 of Desulfatiglandaceae bacterium. Lineage (GTDB taxonomy): Bacteria > Desulfobacterota > DSM-4660 > Desulfatiglandales > Desulfatiglandaceae > CG2-30-51-40. The sequence goes on along the minus strand of JBGSUA010000102.1, from coordinate 66,424 downwards.
CTATCTGGTCCTGGCCGGGCGCTGCCGCTGGTGCTCCCAGAAAATATCGTGGCGATATCCTGCCGTTGAGATCCTCGTCGCAACGGTTTCCTTTTCTCTTTTTATCAGATACGGTTTAACTTATCAATATTGTCTGTTACTTGTCTTTTTGCTGGCCCTTGTGGTTGTGAGTTTTATTGATCTCGAGCATCAGATCATCCCGGATTCAATCTCGATTCCCGGCATAGCAGCGGGACTTGCGGCATCTTTTCTCCTCGCTCACACCTCCTTTGCCGATTCCTTGATAGGAGCGGCCGGCGGCGGCCTGGCGCTCTTTGCCGTGGCCTATCTCTATGAACTCGCTGCCGGCAGGGCCGGGATGGGAGGAGGAGACATAAAGCTTCTTGCGATGATAGGCGCATGGATGGGATGGAAGGCGCTACCAATGATCGTTTTTCTCTCCTCCTTGTCCGGCGCTCTTATAGGCTTTGTCTATCTGGCTTTTTCAAGGAAAGGTATGAGGGCAAGGATACCATTCGGACCGTTCCTCTCACTGGGAACCATAATCTATCTGTTCTTTGGAAGGAACATCGAGCGATTTTATGTAAGCCTTCTTGATTGAGGGGAGACCGCATTGAAGATCCTGCCTTTTAGGGGACTCAAGACAGGAGTGCTCGCCATCCTTGTCATACTCATTGTATCAGCAATGATCCTCGTGGACGTTGTAATGATAAAGGTCGCCGAGGCGGATCTCATATCCGCCAGAATCCGGGAGGGCACCCTGTTGCTGCGCCTGATCCCCGCAAGCATCAGAATTAATGCTGAAGATCATGCCTCCCTCTATGCGAAAGGGAATATTGAAAACGCCCTCCAACTTGCGGGTTTTAGTGAAGTCCTTATAAGATCTGCTGATACTGAAGCGGAAAAGACAATCGGGACATGGGGGAGCGCCATTCAAGAGGCGAGATCGGACGCCCTGAAAGCGATTTTGACAAAGTCCATAACTCAACGTTTTTACGGAAGCCGCTGGGGTGTAGTGTGGTTTTCACCAGAGCGACTTATAATGTCGGCGCCAATTTCAACATCGGCCCTAAAGTCCGGCTCTGTGACCATAGGTTGCGATTTGGGGCTCATTTACGAATCCCTCAACGGCAGACAGATTCCATTTCTCATCTTTCTTGCCCTTTATGCCTCCATTCTGGTCTTGATAGGAATGTATCTTTTCTCAAGGGTAATTGTGGCGCCCGTAAGGAGACTGCTTTCCATGGCCGCCGACATTGATGATTTAAGGCCTTACGGCTCTCATGCCGGTGAGACGGCTAACGAGATAGATCAGCTTTTTGTTGCGGTAAACGAAATCCTCTCTCGCCTCGAGGAAAACAAGACCCGGCTGAAAGACCATATCGCCTCGCTCGAAAAGGCGAATCAGGAAATAGAAAAGGCGAGAGACGAGATGGTAAGATCCGAAAAACTCGCAGCCGCCGGACGATTGGCGGCGGGATTTGCCCATGAAATAGGCAACCCTCTGGGCATTGTTACAGGCTACTTCGAGATCTTAAGGCAAGGAGGTCTCAGCGAAGCAGAGCGCCTTGATTTACTTGAAAGAGCCGGGGCTGAGATAGGTCGAATGAGCAAGATAATAAGGCAGATGCTCAATATAGCCAGGCCCGCATCCCCTATCATGGAACTGATTAGTGTCCATGCGATCATATCGGAGACCATTGAATTCCTCGCAGGGCAGCCCTGGCTCTCCCAGGTCGAGATAAAACCATGCCTTGAGGCTGCAGTAGATAGTGTCTGGGGAGATCCCGAGCAGTTGCGGGAGGTATTTCTAAACATCATAATGAATTCGGCCGACGCGTTGGATGGTAAAGGAACCATCCGCATTAAGACAATGCAAAGAGACGAAACCCTCCGCATAGAAATAGCAGACACCGGTCCCGGGATACCCCAGCCGCTCCTGTCAGAGATCTTCGATCCCTTTTTTACAACCAAAGAGCCTGGCAAGGGAACAGGGCTCGGTCTATGGGTCTGTTACAGGATTATAACTTCAATGCGGGGAAGGATCGAGGCATCAGGATCGGCATCAGGCGGAGCTTGCATAGTTATAGAGCTGAAAGCCGCGCGAGTTGAATCATCAGCATCCGATCAAGGGAGAGGCCCTGCTGTAATCGCTTGCGCACCTCCAATAGAAAATGGAGATTCCTCATGGAGGGCTCTTGAGGGAAGGGCGGCCAAATGAACAGCGAGAGGGTCCTGGTTGTGGATGATGAGAAAAACATGCGGCACATGCTGGAACTCTTACTGGGCAAGGCAGGATATTTGGTGCAGAGCGCATCCAACGGAGAGGAAGCGCTCGATCTCATGGGAAAGACGGATTTCGAATTCATACTCTGCGATCTCAGGATGCCCAGGATGGACGGCATGACCTTCCTTACCAGAGCACGAGAAAAATTCCCTGACAAGACCTACATCATGATGTCCGCCTATGGAACGATCGAAACAGCCCTGGAGGCAATGAAACAGGGCGCCTACGATTACATATCCAAGCCTTTCAAGACGGATGAGGTGCTTCTGACACTGAGGAAGGCCGAGGAAAGAGAGCGTCTCAAGGCTGAGAACATCCTGCTTAAGACTCGGATAAGCGAGATTGAAAAAAAATATTCTTTCAACAACATCATCGCAAGAAGCGAGGTTATGGCGCAGGTCTTTGAGCTGGTCAAAACAGTCGCTAATCACGACACAACAGTGCTCATAACAGGAGAAAGCGGGACTGGAAAGGAATTGATAGCCAGGGCGATTCACTCCAGCGGGAGCAGGGCAAAGTCTTCCCTTGTGACAGTAAACTGCGGAGGAATTCCAGCAGGATTGATGGAAAGCGAACTGTTCGGATTCAAGAAGGGCGCATTCACGGATGCTATCAGGGATAAGCCCGGCCTCTTTGAGCAGGCAAGCGGCGGCACTCTTTTTCTAGATGAAATAGGGGAGCTGCCCTACCCCCTCCAGGTCAAACTGCTCAGGGTGATTCAGGAAAAAGAGATCACTCCTCTGGGAGGCGCACGCTCGACCAAGGTAGATGTGCGGCTTCTCACCGCAACGTCAAGAAATCTCGATACCGAGGTAGCTGAAGGCCGCTTTAGGGAAGACCTTTTTTACCGCATCAATGTTCTAAGGATACATCTTCCTGCCTTGAGGGAAAGGAAGGGTGATATCCCTCTTCTCGCAGGGTATTTCATATCGTTTTTTAATGGAAAACTCGGCAAAAACATTGAAGGCCTCAGCTCCGAGGCGGTGCCCCTCCTTATGGAGTATCAATGGCCCGGCAATGTTAGAGAACTGGAAAATATCATGGAGAAAGCAGTGCTTCTTGCAAGAGGAAAATGGATTACCCCGTCGGATCTGGGTCTCAAGGGCACGACGCTAGGCCCTTTTTACAACAGAGTTTCAGATGAACTCTCCATCAAACGGACCACCAGAGAGCTTGAAAAATCCCTCATACGACAGGCATTAATAAAGACCGGCGGAAACAAGAGTCAAGCGGCAAGACTGCTTGAGTTAAGCCGGCCCATGCTCCTCCTAAAGATCAAAGAGTATGGGATCAACATTTCAAAAGACAACGCATAAGGACATCTTAGGTTCAGAATTGACAAACTAAGATCTCTATTTTATCTTTGTCTAATCTCGGATAAAGGCATTATTTTTGGACAGCCCTGATAAAGGAGGTGATGAGACAGAAGCATAGTCATCAGTATCGGGCGATAAGTATTGCAACCGGATTTCACAGCCGCTTCTTGCCGCAAGGAGGTGTAGAGATGAATCGGAAATTGCTTGTTGGCCTTTCATTAATCCTTTCAATTTCATTGCTTGCCTTAACCCCTGTCTCAGCAAAAGATATCAAAGTCCTTTCACAGTTCCCCATGAGCGGCCCGGTCGGGGCCCTTCCTGAATTCGGATGGGGTTACATTGACGGCATGAATTGGGTGAACGGCGAAGGCGGAGGCGTAAACGGAAAGAAGATAACATGGTTTCTTGAGGACTTCCGCTACGACCCTACCGTGGAGGTCGCCAATTTCAACAAATACTGCGCAGAGCTGAGCAGGGATGAATTTCTCCTCGCCACGGGATACATAACGGGCGGGCTTAAGCCCCTGGCCGACAAGGTAAACAAGGAGGAAAAGATCCCCTGGCTTGATGGCTCCTATTCGACAGAGATGTTCGGGCCTGAGGGAGGTCCTTCGAAATACCCCTACTACTACTCCCTGGGCGCCACCTATGGAGATCAGCTCAAGATACTGCTGAAGTGGATCAAGGAAAACCACAAGGCCAAGGGTAAAGCCAGGGTCGGGATGATTTACAGCCCAACTGCCTGGGGCAAGGATGGGCTGCCTGAGGCATTGGCCTACGCAAAAAAGATCGGCATAGACGTGGTGGCGCAGATAGAATATCCATACAGCGCAACCGACGCCACCAATGAGTGCATGCAACTGAGAAAAGCAAAGGCCCAATATGTCATCTATCACGGCTACTCAGGGGCATCAGGCTGTACCGCCATATTCTTTAAGACGGCAAAGAAAGTGCTGAAGGATGTTCAGCTTATGGGGACTCACTACACCACCAACCGGATGTCTATCCTCGTGTGTCAGGAGGCCTACAACGGCTACATAGGAGTTGCAACCAGGCCCTTCCTGGATGCCGTCCCCAGGTCCAAGTCCCCCATGGACAACCCCATGACAAAGCTGGCCCACGAGTTCGCTCAGAAGTATAGACCCGAGGAATACAAAAGGGGCGTAAAGGACAAAGACTCAATAAAGGATATGTTCCTGTATCTGGAAGGTCTTACCTATGCCCTTATCATTCAGAAGGTCCTGACCGACGCCGACAACTCCGGAGACCTGAGCCGGGAGGGAGTAAAGAAGGCCCTGGACAACCTCGTCTGGGACTACAAGGGAATGTTCGGAGGAAAGAAGTTCTCCTATAAGTCACACACCATCCCTATGATGCAGATCTTCAAGGCGGAGGTTAAGATGGTGAAAATGGGAGAGACCATGGTGCCTACCGGCTCCGTGAACCCCATCACGGACTGGATCAACAGCGACGAGACAAAGTGGTAAAACCGCGGCTACTCGGGAAGGAGCGGTTTTTAACCTAAAAGGCATAACACTGCGGAGGCCGGATGAGCGATCTTTTTCAGGCGCTGGGTTCGGGGCTGTTGGTAGGGCTGGTATATTCCCTGCTCGGGCTTTGCATAGTGATAGTGTACAAGGCATCAGAGGCCTTCAACTTCGCCGTAGGCGAATTCATGGTCACCGGCTCCTTCCTGTTTTATATCATCTTTTTTGACCTTCATTTTCCTTTCCTGCTCGCCTTTCCCCTTGGGCTGGCTGCAGCAGCCGCGGCAGGGGCCCTTATTGAAACTGTCACAATAAGGCCCCTCATAGGCAGATCCCCCATCGCAATGACCATAATAACCCTGGGGCTCGCCTTCTTTATAAGGGCTTGCCTCCAGCTCATTTTCGGCTCCCACAGCTATTCGTTTTTTCTCGAGCTGCCGGATATATCCATTGACGCCGGGGAACTCCTTTTCCTGTCTGACCCCTTATGGGCAGGCATACTGGCCCTTTTGACCTTCTGCCTTGTGATGTTCTTCCTTTTCAGAACCAGATGGGGGCTTGCGGTAAGAGCCACCTCGGAAAATCAGGCAAAGGCAATGGCCTTCGGCATTAACGCCAAGATGATACTTCTGATCGTCTGGGCGGCCTCATCCGCCTGTATTGCCGTTGCCGGGATAATGATCTCAAACTTCGGGGCCCTCTCCACCATGTCCTCCATTGTGGGCCTCAGGGCGATTCCCGTTGTACTCATAGGAGGCATGGACAGCATAGGCGGGGCGCTGGCAGGAGGCATCATCGTAGGGATATGCGAATCCCTTGTCGGGGCCTATATCGAGCCCATGGGGCTGACAGGGTCCAAGGAAGTGGCCCCTTATATCCTTCTCCTGGCAGTTGTGCTCATCCGTCCCTACGGTCTTTTCGGAACCGTACGGATAGAGAGGGTATAGAAATGCTCGCAGTGGAGAACCTCAGAGTCGTTTATCACGACGTGATCTCGGTCTTAAACGGCATATCCCTCAATCTGGAGGAAGGAGAACTTCTGGTCATCATAGGCGCCAACGGAGCCGGCAAGACTACCCTGCTCAGGGCCGTCTCCGGCATGATTGATTTCTACGACGGCGACATCATAGAGGGAGACATAAAGCTGAGGGGTTCATCTATAAGGGGCATGGATACCGTTGGCATAATGAAACACCACGGCCTCACATACGTGATGGAGGACAGACCTGTTTTCTGGTATCTCACCATCGAAGAAAACCTCGGAGCCGCAGCCTTCTCAAGGTGGAGCGGAAACGTGAAGGCTGATATGGAAAAGGCCTATCAATACTTTCCTCCCCTGAGGGGCCTGGCCCGGAAGAAGGCCGGCTACGCTTCGGGAGGAGAGCAGCAGATGCTCGCCATTGCAATGGCGCTTATGACACAACCCAGGATACTTCTGCTGGATGAGCCTTCCCTGGGGCTCGCCCCGCTCATAACTGAGGAACTTTTCGCGATCATCAAGCGTCTCAACGAATCAGGCATCAGCGTTATGCTTGTTGAACAGAACGCCAGCGCGGCACTCGAAATAGGCACCAAGGGTTACGTAATGGAGCTTGGACGCATAGTGCTTGAAGGAAAGGCAGATGAACTTGCCGCAAACAAGGATGTGCGGGAGTTCTATCTTGGATCCGGGGAAAAGGCCCGCAAGAGCTACAGGGACGCCAAACGCTACAAGAGGCGCAAGCGATGGCTCTAGAGCACCTCAAAGAGAACGGGCTTCTCACGATAATGGGAATAAGGCTTTCCTTCGGCGGGCTTCAGGTCTTAAACAACATAAGCCTCTCTGTGAAGAAAGGGGAGATCTTCTGCGTCATAGGCCCTAACGGAGCTGGAAAGACAAGCCTTCTAAACTGCATAAACGCCCACTACAGACCCCAGGAAGGCGACATCCTCTTTGGCGGGAGAAGCATCACCGGTCTTAAGCCGCACCAGGCGGCCTCAATGGGAATTGCAAGGACGTTCCAGAAGGTAGAGCTGTTCCAGGGGATGACCGTCCTCGACAACATAAAGCTCGGCCGCCACATGATGATGAAGTTCTCTCTCCTGGGAAGTTTTTTCAGGTTTCCTGAAATCGTCCGCGACGAGATCTCACACAGGAAGGCTATCGAAGAAGAGATAATAGACTTTATGGGCCTCTCCAGTTTCCGGTACTCGCCGGTCGGAGTGCTTCCCCTGGGGATCAGAAAGAGGGTGGACATGGCCCGCGCCCTTGCCATGAAACCCAGGATTCTTCTCCTGGATGAGATCATGTCCGGCATGGCCGTTGAGGAGAAGGAGGATATGGCAAGCTATATCCTTGACGTACAGAGGGATATGGGCATGACCGTGGTATGGATCGAGCATGATCTTGCCGCTGTCATGGATCTTTCAGACCGTGTCTGCGTGCTGAACTTCGGCACAAAGATAGCCGAAGGAAGCCCCGATGAGGTCAGACAAAACCCAAAGGTGATAGAGGCCTATCTCGGAAGGCAAAAGAAATGACGATTGATTCTGCGCGTGCCGACAGCCTGATCGCCCTTATCGTCAAAAACGCCATTGAGATGCCGGATGAGGTCGCGATAAGGGAAAAGCGCTTCGGCATATGGATGCCCATGACCTGGGCCGGTTTCGAGGCAGAGGTGCGGCGGTTTGCCCTGGCTCTTGAGGCCCTTGATTTCGGCACAGGACAGAATCTTCTCATAATCGGAGACAACAAGCCGGAGTGGATCATCGCCGAGTTCGCGGCCATGGCGGCAGGGGGTATTCCTACAGGGGCCTATCCGGACAGCCTGCCCGAGGAGATACGCTACCTCATATCCTATGCCGAATCGGCGATACTTGTATTGCGAGATCAGGAGCAGGCCGACAAGATCATATCCATCTGGGAACAGATAAAGAGCACAGTAAAAAAGGTGATAGTCTGGGACTCGAGGGGAATGAGCCACTACTACAGGCAACACTCCTTTCTCATGCGCTTTGAGGACCTGATCGAGATGGGCAAGAGGCTGGAGGGATCAGGAAATGGTAACTATCTTGCGGAAAAGGCCGCTAAAGTAGATCCCGCGGCGCCTGCCATCATGCTTACGACCTCCGGGACCACGGCAAAACCAAAGCTCTCCATCCTGAGCCATGAAAACCTCCTGTTCGCCTCTGAGAGCTATGGTCAGGTGGTGAGGATGAACAGGGGGGACGAACTTCTCTCGGCGGCCCCGCTCGCATGGATAGGGGAGCAGCTCTACAACGTTGTGCGCTTTCTCACTGTGGGGGCCCACTACAATTTCCCGGAGGAAACCGAGACCCTCAGAAAGGATCTTCTTGAGCTTCAGCCTTACTATTTCGGAGGCACACCGGCCGTATGGGAGCTCATCATCTCAACGATCCAGGCAGCGATGGAGAATGCCGATTTCTTCAAACGCTCCTGCTACAGACTTGCCATGAAATTTGGCCTCAAGAATACGGAAGCAGCACTGGCCGGCCAGAGGCCGGGGATCTTGATAAGGCTCCTCGGCCCCCTTGCGGATTTCTTTGTGATCCGCCCCCTCAAAAACAAGGTGGGCCTTGGCCGGGTAAAGATGGCAGTCACTGGAGGAGGAGCCATCTCCCCGGAGGTATTCAAGTATTTCAAGGCCCTGGGAATTGATCTGCGGCAGGTATTCGGCCAATCTGAGTGCGCAGGCATCGCAACCACCCACAGGGAAGACGATGTCCGGCCCGAGACCGTTGGAGTCGCCATTCCCGGGGTGGTAGTGAAGATCTCAAAGGAAGGAGAGATTCTGGTCAAGGGAAAGAACACCCATCTTGGCTATTACAAAAACGAGGAGGCCACACGGGAGGGCTACACCTCAGACGGGTTCTTAAAAACCGGAGATACGGGCTATTTCGGCGAGGACGGACATCTCTACGTCTTTGACAGGGCAAAGGATGTAATGACTCTCACCGACGGAACCAGGTTCGCCCCCCAGGACATAGAGACCCGCCTCAAGTTCAGCCCTTACATCCACGAAGCTCTTGTTTGCGGCGCGGGAAGGGCTTTTGTTGTTGCCATAGTGAGCATAGACCTTGAAAACGTAGGGAACTGGGCCAAAAAAAGAGGAATGTCCTTTACCACGATACAGGATCTATCTCAGAGGGCAGAGGTCTATGCCCTCATCCGGCAGGAAATAGGGTCCATCTGCACGCGCTTTCCGGCAAACATAAGGATCAGACGCTTTGCCATACTGATAAAGACCCTGCACCCGGATGACGGGGAACTCACAAGGACAAAGAAGGTCAGGAGGGCCTTTGTAAACGAAAGATACAATGCCCTGATAGAAGACCTTTACAGTGCAAAGAAAAGCCATAATCTGGATATAGAGATACGCTATGAAGATGGCCGGGCATCCGCCTTCAGAGGCGTAGTGGCCCTAGAGGAGGTATGACCTTGAGATCCGTCTCCGAGCTTTACAACGATCTGTTTTCCTCCAACGCGGCATTCGGTTACAGGCAGGACGAAAGGATTTTCAGAACCAGGTTTAAGAGGCTATGGTTCGCCGTGTTTCTGCTTCTTGTTGGTCTTATGGTCCTCGGCTCAAGGGTTGGGATCGGAGCAAACGAATATCATTATTTCATCATGAATCTTATCCTGGTCAACCTCATAGCAGCGACAGGGCTTAATCTGCTGGTGGGATTCACCGGGCTTCTTTCCCTGGGGCATGCGGCCTTCATGTGCGCCGGGGCTTATACATCGGCCCTCCTGATAACCAGGTTCGGAGTTCCATTCGCTATCTCGGTTGCGGCGGCCGGGCTTTCAGCAGCGGCCCTGGGTATCATAGTCGGCACCCCATCTCTCAGGATCAAGGGTTTTTATCTGATGGTTGCAACCCTGGCCTTCCAGTTCGTCATTGACTACGTGATCATACACTGGGAGGGTGTAACGAAGGGCACAAGGGGTTTGGAACTCCCCACTCCATTTTTCCTGGGCATATCCCTTGAGAAAAACCTCTCCTACTTTGTCTTCCTTTTTCTGCTGACGCTTCTGCTTGTCTGGGGGGCCAAGAATATAACACGCTCAAAAATAGGAAGGGCGTTTATCGCCATAAGGGACAACGATGTATCCGCGGAGATAATCGGCATATCCATCTTCAGATACAAGCTGCTTTCCTTTGGGCTTGCATCCTTTTACGCGGGGGTCGCCGGCGCCCTCTTCGCTGGTCTCCTCAGAACGGCCATTCCAGGAGACTACAGCTTCCTGCATTCAATAATAATACTGGCCATGGTGCTTGTGGGGGGTCTGGGAAGGATTGTGGGAACTGTCTTCGGCGTGATTTTCATAACCCTTGTCCCGGTGCTGCTGGATCAGGCAGTTAGCTTCCTGGCTCAGGTCTATGATCCCAACATCACCATAATCCTCGGACCTGTAAAGGAGCTTGTCTTTGGAGGTCTCATCATCCTTTTCATCATATTTGAGCCGGAGGGCCTTGTAGGAGTGTGGATTCGCATAAGAGACTACTTCAGGATATGGCCCCTTCCCTATGTTTCGGAATAGGCAATCAGCTCAGGTACAACAGTCCCAAGAGGATTCCGCATTAAAGTCTTCCAAACAATTCCACCTAAATTCCAGGATGATATTGTGCGATCATATAAGGTGTAAGAGGCTAAGACCCTAAACGCTGAAAAGCACCATCCCCGAGACCATGGCTGAGGGGATGCCCCCCGGATCGCTGGTCTTTGTTATTCGGTGGATCGGCCAACCGACCTCCTCAGCGAGCTTGAATACATTTATACCAAGGGCCTCCATTGAGGGTCTGGCAAGTGAAGGATGTCTGCATTCGCCTTTACCGACAAGGGCTGCGCAGGGTTCTTCATTGCAGAAGACCGGCTTGCAGGAGCCTGCGGCAAGGGCTTTTACCTTCCTGAATCCCAAAGAGCGGGCCTTCAGTTCAAGCCCTGCCGCGATGCGAAAGACCAGTTCAAATATCTTGAACCTATCATCGGAGAGGAGAAGCGATGGCTCCACAGCAAGCTTGAAAAGCAGGGCCTCCTTAAAGCCGGCTACAAAAACCCGCGCGTCTTGGGGCCCCATGACATGTGGAGGGCAATTGGCGCTCTTGCCGTAGCCGGTGCAGCCGGGCGTCCTGCACATCTCAACAAGCGCCTCTTCCACGGATATGGAAGAAGTCTTTATGAAAACGGCGTCAGAGGCTCCCAGCCGCAAGGCCTCGTTCTTGAGAATTTCAGGATTCATTTATCGCAGTTTTTCCTCCTCAAGGTATGCTTTCCACGGAGGCGAATCCGGGTTCATGAAGCGGGATAAGGATATCGGCCTTCTTCTTCACCTTAAGCAGGATGTCATAGGCATCGTAAGCGTTAACGTGAGTTCCGGGCGGGATCACCTCCATCTCCATTGAAGTAATCTCTTTGGACGGATAGAAGTTCTCCATGATCACGCAGAAACCCGTTATGGCCGCGCTGCCTCCGGTTGTATTGACAAATATTGTAAGACCTCCCGGCGTGTGAGCAGGCGTGTGCATGACCTCGATATCCGGCAGGATCTCTCCGTCCCGGGAGACTGTTCTGATCTGACCGTTTTCTTCCGCCTCCTCCAAGTAGTCGGCCAGATAGCGAAAGTCCAGCGGATGAGGATTGTGGATGCTTTCCAATTCCTTTTCATGGACAAATATCTCGGCGTTTTTGCACTTAAAGTCGTTCTCGCAGTGATCGTTATGAAGGTGGGTGTGAATGACGACATCTATATCTTCAGGGGACAAACTCCAGCGGCTTAACCCCTCCTCAAAGGAATAGATCCTTCCGCCTATCTTTTCTTCTCTGTCCTTTGATCTGATCGGGTTCATCTCGCCTGTATCAACAATGATTTTTCTATCGCCTCCCTCCAGATACCAGCAATAGATGGGAATAACGTATTGTCTGCCGTATCCGTGCTGATATGTCATCATGCCCTTGTCAAATACCTTTGTTCCCATGACGATGGGATGTATCCTATAGGTAGTCACTGTATATCCCTTTCGATTTCAAGCGCGGCCTGTTCCGTGACCTGCGTCCAAAAGGCTGAAAGTCACTTGAGCTTGAAGCTCATACGGATCTGCTCAAAATCTGCTTTAAAGCTGTCAAAATCCCGTGCCTCTCCAAACTCCACTACAACGCAGGCATGCTTTGATGTTTCCAAGGCGAATATCCTTGAACGGGCAATGAGAAAATCCTTTCACGCTCCTTTTTCTTCATCAAGCAGCGTGCGAACTACCTCCAGCATCTGATAGATATCGTAAGGCTTGTTGAGAAAACCCCTTGCACCTTGTTCCAGCGCGTCTTTGGTGTGGCCGACGCCCGAATAACCGCTCGCAATAACCACCTTGACGTAGGGATTAACGCCCAATAGGCCCTCAAGACACTTCTTTCCGCCCATCTCGGGCATAATGAAATCAAGAATGACCAAGGCTATCTTCTTGCTGTGTGCAATATACTTCTCTAGTGCCTCCTTCCCGTTAGATGCCGTAATAACATAGTAACCGGCCTTTTTCAGGATGGTGGACCCAAATTTACGGATAGATTCCTCGTCGTCCACGAGAAGTATGGTCTCAGATCCGCCTCTCGGCATTTGTCTGGGTCTGACTTCCTCAATCTTCTCATTCGCGGCCATATAGGGCAGATAAATTTTGAAGGTGGTCCCCACACCAAGTTCACTGTAGCACTTTACGTGGCCTCCATGCTGCTTAACAATCCCATGGACAATGGCAAGGCCCAGCCCGGTTCCCTTGCCGGCTTCTTTGGTAGTAAAGAAGGGCTCGAAGATATGTTCCATGATGTCTTTATTCATCCCTATCCCGGTGTCAGTGACTGTTAAGAGCACATATCGGCCAGGTTTTACGTCAACATGTCTTCCTGCATATTCCTTATCAATGACGATATTGGCTGTTTCTATGATCAGCTTTCCCCCGTCGGGCATCGCGTCACGCGCATTCACTGCCAGGTTCATAAGGACCTGATCTATCTGAAGGGGATCGGCGTTGATCCTTGCCAGATCCTCGGCCAGCGAAACCTCGATTCCGATCATCTTGGGGATCGTCCTCTCCAGCATTTTTCTCAGTTCGGTAATACGGAAATTGAGATTAGTCGGTTGATGTCTGGTTTCAACCTTCCTGCTGAAAATAAGTAGTCTTTGAACCAGGTCAGCCCCACGGCGTGCTGCTTCGCAAATCGTCTTTAAATCCTGAAGGCAACTCGGCGGCAGCTTCTCATCAGTTAGAAGCAAATCTGTGTATCCAAGGACCACTTGCAGGATATTATTGAAATCATGGGCAACGCCCCCCGCGAGCGCGCCGAAGGCATCCATTTTCTGAGCCTGAAGGAGTTGAGCCTGCAAAGACTTTTCAACGGTAAGATCGCGCAGGATACCGCGGTAGCCCTTGATTTTCCCGTCCTCCGACCTCTGTACGCTTGCTGAAGTAATGCAGTTGACAGGCGTGCCGTCTTTCTTCTTGAATCGAATGGGGTAATCTTTGACAAATCCTGCCTCCTCAACAGCGCTTCTGAAGCCCGGCCGATCCTCCGGGTCGGCGTAGAGTTCTATGATGCTGGCGCCTATAAGCTCCTTTCTCGTGTAACCCAATAGGTCTTCGAAGGCCTTATTGGCGTCCGTAATCTTTCCGTCAACCAGATTTACAAAGACAGGGGCGGGGGATTCCTCGAAAAGGCGCCTGTACTTCTCTTCGCTTACACGAAGTGCCTCTTCGGCCAGTTTACGGTCCGTGATGTCGGCGGCAATATGGATAATCTTTTCGATCTTACCATCCTCTCCCAGTACCGGCGTGCAGGAGACAAGATAATGGCAGCCCAGGGCCTCCACCTCCATTTCAACTGTATCCATCGAACCTGATTGAAGAATGGCATCCATGGGACAGCCTTGCGGCGGAGCGCTATCCTTATGAAAAATATCATAGCATCTTGAGGTCAGCATTGCGTCAAGGGATCTGCCGCTTGCCTTCAACGCCGACTTGTTGGCCGCAAGGATCCCATAATTAATGTCCAGGATAAGTATAGGGTGCCCGATTGCCTGAAAGATGTCTTCCCAGTCCTGTCTAGCCGTTCGAAGTGCAGCCTCGACCTGCTCTCTCCGGGCGATGTCCTCCTCCAGCGAGATTTTGAGTTGCTCCAGTTGGAAGACCTTTTTTTCCAGCTTCCGAACGAGCACTTCACTGTATTCCTGCATCAATCCCGTTTCCGGAATCTCCGGAACAGCATTCGGCGAAGGCTTGCCGTTCTCTTTTTGCTTCAGGATATCCTGAATGCTCGCCCAGAATGGCTCCGGATCCAAGGGTTTTATGATAAAGGCATCGGCGCCCAGATCCAGTGCCAGGGTCTTATCCTTGGGGTCGGTATAGGTGGCTGTATATACGATGAAAGGGATTTGCCGGAGCAGTTCATCGGCTTTCCAGTGGCGCAGGAGAGTGTAGCCGTCCATAACCGGCATTAACAGGTCTGAAATGATTAGGTCAGGCGGCGCCTCCCGCGCTCTGTTCAAAGCCTCAGCGCCGTTGCGGGCTTCGTTAACGTCGCAGCCGTTACCTTGCAGAAGTGCCCGCAGCATGTATAGATTCTCGGTGTTGTCGTCCACAATGAGCACGAGGATCATGGTAAAGCCTCCTTTATCGGGAGCGGATAAACCGTTCTATTTCATCCGGAAATGTCTCAGGATTTATGGGTTTTTCGATATAACCTTCCGCCCCTGCCGCGAAAACCCTCTCGCGGTCCCCAACCATGGCATAGGAGGTGACCGCGACAATGGGGATGGGTTTAAGCAGGGGATCACTTTTCAAAGCGCGCGCCACGGAATAACCGTCCATGCCTGGCAACTGAATGTCGAGTAGAATCAGGTCAGGAAGGACCTTGGTCGCCAGCTCCAGGCCCGAGGAGCCGGACATCGCAGGAATGACTTGGTGACCCCGCTGCTCCAGGAGGAAGGTCACCAGATAACGGTTTTGCTCGTTGTCTTCTATAAGAAGGATTTTTGCTTTCATGATGGGCTCCTACACTCCAGCGGCAGCGTGACACTGAATACACTTCCTTTATTCCAGACGCTTTCAGCGCGGATTTCACCCCCCATCAAATCCGCAAGACGTCTGCAAATGGCAAGACCCAGACCTGTACCTTCGTGACTTCGCGCCAGACCCATGTCAATCTGCCGAAATGGTTCAAACAAGGTCGCCAGGTCGTCGGCTCTGATTCCGATACCGGTATCGGACACACTCAGCCGAATTGCAGCTTCTCCCAGAACTCTATCGGACAATTTGAAATCCGAGACCAGTTCCGCCGTCAATGCAACTTCACCCCGATCGGTGAACTTCACCGCGTTATTGAGCAAGTTGAGCAGGATCTGCTCGAAACGCCGTTGGTCTCCGACCATCTCAGCAAGTTCTGCCGCTATCTGTGAGCGAAGATTCAGTTCTTTCTTTTCCGCAAGAGGCGCTACGATGCCGAGAACCTTAGTTATGCATTCGCGCACATCAAAGCGTTCACTGGCGACCTGAAGCTGCCCGGCTTCAATCTTTGAAATGTCCAGCACGTCGTTGATAAGGGCCAGCAAGTGACGAGAGCTGCTTCGAACCATTTCGAGCTGCTTGGTCTGCTCGAGATTCAACGGCCCCGCCAATCCTTGCAGGATGATTCCGGTGAAGCCGATTATCGAATTGAGGGGGGTGCGCAACTCGTGCGACATGGTGGCCAGGAAGGCCGATTTCAAATGATCGGCCGTTTCCGCCCGCTTTTTTGCTTGAGCCAGCTCCACGGTGCGCTCGGCCACACGATGCTCAAGCTCAATATGGGCCTGCCGGAGCGCTTCTTGTGCCGTTCTTCGTTCCGTAACGTCAGTGCCGATACTCAGGACTTCAGCCACTTTTCCCTTATCGTCGGTGATTATCCTGTTGGCCCACTCAATCCAGACCCGCTCCCCGTTGCGTCGAATGTTCTCATTGATGTTTCGCTCGAACGCTTTCGGGTTGGCAGTGATCTGTGCCATCAACCGGCCCAGGTCTCGGCCGCCACTCTCCGCTTGCGGTACAATCGTATCCACCACCTGGCGGCCGAGAATCTCCTCTTCTGAGTATCCAAAGAATTTCTGTCCGAATTCGTTCAGAAACGTGACCTGGCCGTTCGAGTTCCAGCGCAGTATAATGCTGTTGGCCAGTTCCACCAGTTCCCGATATTTCCGTTCACTGTCACTAAGTCGTTTTTCAGCTTCCTTGCGCTCACTGATATCCCTTACCCAAACCTGGACTCCGGCTTCTCCATCCAGGCAGATGGCCTTCGCTCTGATTTCACCCTCAAAAGACGACCCGTCTTTCCTTTGCAGTTTCACCTCGTAATGAGAAGGCGCCTCTTCCCCGCGCATCCTTGCCTGTGCTCTTTCTTTCGTTATCTCGTGATAAGCGGGATGATATACAATCCAGTGATCGAGCCCCTCCAGCTCTCCTTTGCCGTAACCCAGCATCTCATACAATCTGGAACTGGCGAACACAATCTTGGTACCCCTTTGCACAAAGATGCCGTCGAAGCTCTCTTCCACAAGGGTTCGATATCGCTCTCCGCTATGTCTGAGCTCCTCCTCAGCACACTTCTGCTCAGTCACATCCCGAATGACCTCAATAGCGCCGCAACGCTGGCCCTCTGGGTCGTACAAAGGCTCGGCAACGCACCAGAGATGCGCCCCCTGACCGTCATGCAGCCGCTGGATAAAGGACTCGGCATAAATCTGGTCCCCTTTTCGATGGATATATTTATAAGCCCTCTCAGTCTCGGACGATGGGAGATCCAGCAAATCAATCAGGATCGGGCGACGCTCGCCAAAGAACGGCTCGGCGTAAGCGTAATCTCCGAGGCCAATTAAGGCCTGCTTTTTCACGCCGGTCATGGTTTCGCAAGCGCGGTTCCAGGCGATGATACGCTTATCCTGATCAACCACAAACGTGGCATCCGGCAGGAATTCGATTATGTTGATAAGCATTTGATTCGCTTTACGGCCGGCCGACTCGGCCTGCTCCAGTTCAGAGCGCACGCGTAAGGCATTGATGCCGTAAGCGAGGTCATCTGCCAGTTCTCCCAGCAATTTCATATGCTCTTCGTCGAAAGTACACGCTTCTTCTCCAAACACCACCAAGGCCCCAAGGACTCCGCCACCATGCCGGAGCGGCAAGGCTACCAAAGAGATACAGCCACCAAGTTTCTGGGCTTCGGATAAAGGACCGATTAAACTTTCCACGGCAATATTCCGGCAGATGACAGGCTGCCCACTGCGGATGGCTGTATCGGCCGGGGTGTGTCCGCACTCGGCATCGGCCCAGGTCATGTTAATGGTGTCGAGATGATCTTTTTCAATACCTGCCTTCGCAACGGGGCGCAAAGACCCAGGATCATCCTTGTCCGCAAAGCCTATCCAAGCCACTCTGTAGGCTCCTCGCTCGACAAGTATGCGGCAAAAGCCGGTTAGGAGGGTCGCTTCATCCGATGCTCTAACAAGGGCCTGATGGCACTCGCTAACCATCTTCAAGACCCTGTTGACAAGCCGCAATCTCTCCTCCGCCCTTTTGCGGTCAGTGATGTCCACAACAACTCCGGCCATTCTGACCGGCTTTTCATCCTCTCCAGCCCTGAACACCTTTCCCCTGGTCTGGGTCCACTGCCACTGTCCTGCCTTGTTCCTCGTTCGATACTCGGCCAGAAACAGAGGAATCTCCCCTTTTATATGAAGGTTGAAATTCTCAGAGACGCCTGGCCAGTCATCAGGGTGAACAAGTTTCTTCCAATTTTTGAGGGTAGGTTCGACCTCGTTTGCTTCGTAGCCTAATATGCTGAAGGTTCTTTCTGTCCAGTACGCCCTACCTTTGGTCAAATCCCAATCCCATATTCCAATTTTGGTCCCGTCCAGTGCGAGCGAAAGTCTCTCCTGGCTTTCTTCTAATTCCTGCTTTGAGCGCATGGACTCCGTAAGACCATGCAGAATAAAATGAATCTGCTTGAAGCGGCCCGATTGATCTTTAGTAATATGCCCATCCAGGATAACAGGGATAGCCGATCCATCTTTTCCGAGCATATCCAATTCGATCCCGCGGATTTCCCCGGTTGATTTTAATCTAGAAAGGGTGTCTCGGAACTTATCTTGGCCGTGCGTGGTGAGAAAATCACCAACCAGGCGGCCGATGACCTCTTTACGAGAATATCCCAACGCGCTAAGCCATGCAGGGTTCACTTCAAAGATACGTGCCTCTTCATCCAAAATCTGATATCCAAAAGATGCGTTTTCGTATATGAAACGAAAGCTCTCCACGGCATTGCGCAGAGCCTCTTCCATGTCCGATAAGCGGATTTTAGCAGCTTCCCGCTCCGCCAACCTGCCGCGAGGAAAACCACTCTCCTCTAATTGTCCATCCTGGTTCATCTCTATGCCCCTCACCTTCCAATCAGGTCAGACTGGAACCGATCGAAGATGCATTGATACCATATTTGAAGCCTCGATAATTATATCATGGAACAGGCTCTTGATAAAAAAGAATATCCCCCCTTGGGATCTCGGAGCTGGCAAGCTGATTTCCTCCTGGAACAAGAAAGGGCTTGCGAGAAAGGGCATCCTCGTCACGGTCCTGTAGCAGAGCTTGTCAAAGTTCAGCGCACAATTCATTGGCAGGTTTTACCTTCGCAAATAAACCGTTAAGGGCGGCAAGGTAAGCAGCTTGAACACTCTCGGCAGAAACCTGAACGCCGTTAAACGACAAAGCCCTGGCAGCACATGCGTCGTGTGCCAGAGAACAGACAAAACCTAGATCAGCAGCAGCGCGTGTAGTTGTATCAATACACATATGGGTCATCATTCCGGCAATAACAAGCCGAGAGATCCCGGCACCACGAAAATGCTCCAATAACGCCGTTTCGCGAAAGCTGTTCGGGAAGTGCTTCCGGAAAACCGGCTCATCGGGCCCTGGACACACTGACTCATGAATCTCTGCGCCAACGGTGTCGGGCAAAAAGAACGTTGCGCCTGCTCGCGCAGCGACATGTTGCATGTAAATGACAGGGCGACCTTTCCGGCGAAAGGCCTCCAGCAGAATCCCGGCTTGTTTGGAAGCAGCGATGGCCCCAACCACCTCCATGGCTCCACCCGGAAAGTAGTCATTCTGAATGTCTATGATCAAAAGTGCTGTAGTCATAAAGACCTCTAAAACGCGTTAAGCGGGCTGAAAAAGGATTTTCGGCAATAAAAAATCTTGCTCTAACGAGGCGGATCACAGACCTCTAGTTTACTGATGCTCCTGTGCCACCTCCATATAGGGCGGATGAGGATGAGGTATTCAGGCTACTCACAAGTGCCATCAAGTTTGTAATGGATGCCCTGGTCTCTCCCGCCTGCCCATCCATTAAGAATCCCCCGGCATGCTCTTTTCGCTCAGAGAGGCTCTCAATCACCATTCTAGTGTTTATATTATCAATCGCTGATTCCCTCTGTCATGGTCACCGGCTGGTGCTTGGCGTTATGCCGCCACAGATCTTCAAGACATGGTCCCTTGATCCGGTCGGATAGCCCACACAGAGTGGAGCCCCATTTCAGCCGCTGTGGAAGCTATGCTCATGAGTTTGTCAGTCCCTCCAACATCATTTTCTCCTTCTTCAGCTTCCGGAACTCGGCGCGACATTTCGCTGGTGCTCGTGGCCGTTTCTCCTTCCTCATCTCGCCAACCCCTAGAGCATCTTCTCCGCATCCTTCTCCAGACTCCAGGACTCAGCGATCAGGTCCTTTGAGGGCGTGGGGGGTAGATGACATAATCGTATTGCCTCTGCTTACCTTTTGCTCGTCACGTGTTGCTGCGCCTCCGCACAAGCATTACCCGGGTCTCTTTCAATCAACTTCGATACTATAGAAATATTTTCCTCTTTCGCTTTTTCATTAACCCTCAGAGCCTTGAGCCAATTCGCCTCAAGCTCTTTCATACTGATCCCGAACACCTCACGCCATGGCCGATCCTTCTCATGGGAGAGCCGCTGGAACTGCTTTATCTTGTTGATTCCATAGATCTGAAACAGATAGTTGCCGAAGGACCCGGTTTCGGCATAGGCCTTGTGTTGTTTTGCCTTATCAAGAATGGAGAGTTTGCCGCCTCCAGCGTCCTTCATGCCCCATGACTCATGATCAGGTCCCAATTCGTTCAGGGGGATATATGATTTTGTTTTCAAGAGAGTCAATACCCAGTCGTCAGTGCTGAATCCGCACATAGGAAAAGTTAATGGATTGCCGACTTGGGCCTCCGTAAGAATACCCATCATGTTGCGAATCAATTTATCCTTTTGGGGGAATATGGCACTCGTAAGCTTATGCGCCATCATTTGAGGCGCTCCATCAGCGCCGAAAACCCTAACAATGCGTATTTTATGGTCTCCCCTCTTGTCCCAATAAAAAACACTCGAGTAGACTTCCCTGCGCGGCGCATCAAAAACCACCATTATTTTTCCAAATCGCGCTATTCCGGGATCAGCAGACCAGAATGCAAGGATTCTATTCAGTGTTTCCTGAACTTGGTCGGCTAACCCTTTCAGTTGCCCATCAGAAAGATTGCCAGTGATATCACTTACGATAAGGTAGGAAGTTTCCAATGTCTTATCAGATGCATAAGACAAAACAGGTGTTGATAGTACGGCCATAAACATTGATAAAACTATAGCTATTCTCATGATCGCCCCTTCCCCCTATCCAATTTGTCATCGTTTCTAATCTTAAATCTCTCGCGACAAACGACCCGCATAACCGGATGGCACTGAAGCGGAGCGAAATTGCCGGCCATAGTTGATGCGGTTCACAATGTTTAGGGCCTCCTCCTGAGGCATGACAAACTGCCTTTACCAACAATAACATTCAAATCAAAGAAGACAGCCGGATGAGATCATACACCATACCATACATATCTTATTCCGGAATCTTCCTTCATGCCAGGAAAATCAGGTCCACTGTTATGAGCCTGGCACAAGTCAGTAGGGAGGGCGGGATAAGACGAAATCCCCAATGCGCAGTAAAGAGACAACAGGATCTCGGATGGCAGCCATGACTTGAACACTATCGCCTTTGCGGATTAGACAGCGGTACTTGTCGAAAGTGACACCATAGACTATTTTGTTGAGTTCTTTATTGCTCGCAAGGCGGGTGACCATACGCTCCATGGATAACGCCTTCCGCGCATTGGGAATAAGGATGCGCCCCCCACGAATCAGGAAGGTTTGACGCTGCAGCCTGATGGATTAGTCAACATTAAAACCTAAGGCCATTTCTTGATCGGTTAAGGCCTTTCCATTAAACCGGCTATCTGATAATGTTACGGCTCGATAGCCATAAGACGGCCTTACGTAACGAATCAGGAGGTGCTATATGCCGGAGTTCTGCAATCCATTTACCGTACTCAGGAATGATAGAAAACTGAGCCGCGAAGAGCTGGTGCGGACGATCAGATTCTTGATCGCCGCTGAGTATGAAGCCATTCAGCTTTATCAGCAGACCGCGGAGAGCACGGACAACGACCTGGCAAGGACGGTACTGCTGGACATCGCCAATGAGGAAAAGGAGCACGCGGGAGAATTCCTGCGGCTCCTGCGCGAACTCGACCCTGAGGAGGAAAACTTCTACAGGGAAGGCTACGAGGAGGTTGAAGAGATCATATCCCGACTCAAAAACTAGGCTCCATCATGGAGCTGATATAGGGCAGGATAAGCCCCATATTGAGAAGCTTCCCTCATACCTCTATTTCTTCGCCTTGAGGATGATGCCTCAGCTTTCCGGTATCTATCTTGCGGGCCTCCCTAACCCCTGCCCTGAAGGCCTTGCGGTTTAGAGTCTGTGTGCCAGGAGGGACCCTCGCGATCAAGGCAGCCTCCACAGCTCCCTCTGTCACCACCGGGCATAAGTACGCGACAGCCCCAAGGGCGACCATATTGGCTACAAGTTCTCTACCGATCTCTTTTCTGGCAATGCCGGTAAACGGAATCGCAATAGTCCTTCCCGGAGGAGGCTGGCTGACGTTGGTTGAATCAACGATTATGAGCCCTTCGGCCTTGAGGTCCGTTGAATAAAGATCGCAGGATGCCTGGTTCATCGCGAGCAGGAGATCCGGGATAAGGGCCTTGGGATAGTCAATAGGCTCATCGCTTATTACGACCTCGGCCTTGCTGCTCCCTCCCCGCGCCTCCGGGCCGTAACTCTGAGTCTGAGCAACCTGTTTTCCTCCATACACCGCCGCGCCTTCTGCCAGGAGAATAGCAGCCATGATTATACCCTGGCCTCCTGAACCGCTGAGCCTGACCTCATATCGCCTTCCGCTCACTTTTTCTGTTCCTCCGTCGCCATGGCCTTTTCCCTTATCTTCTCGTACTGTTCCGTATAGACAGGCTTTTCTTCATCGGCCAGGATTCCAATTGTAAATCTTCCCTTCATTTCAGCGTGTCCTATACCGGAAGCCTTCTCAACGGTTATTGCCCTCTCCTTAAACCACTTGAGCATGGTCACGGGATCTCCCATCTGATTGCGCCTGCCGAACTGAACGTGACAATTTGACATTACCTCTACCACCGCAAAGCCCCTCTTCCTTATGGCCTTTTCAATTACCTCGTCGAGCATCTGCACATGATAAACAGTGCCCCTTGCCACAAAGGCCGCGCCTGCCGTCACGGCCAGGTCGGCGATGGAGAAGGCATGTTCTATATGGCCCCAGATGGAGGTGGTGGCAAGGCTTCCATAAGGGGTTGTGGGTGAAAACTGACCTCCTGTCATGCCATAGATCTGGTTGTTTATGATAATCGCCGTAAGATCGAGATTCCTGCGGGCAGCGTGGATAAAATGGTTTCCTCCTATGGCCGTAGCGTCACCATCCCCCATAACGGTAATTACATTGAGGGACGGCTTTGCCAGCTTCATGCCTGTCGCAAAGGTAAGGGCCCTCCCATGTGTTGTATGGAGGGTATTAAAATCCACATAAACAGGCATCCTGCCCGAACATCCTATGCCGGATGCCAAAACGATACCGTCCTTGCTGAGGCCGATATTGTCTATGGCCCTTATCAGGGAACCCAGCACTATCCCGTTTCCGCAGCCCGGGCACCAGACATGGGGAAACTTTTTGTCGTGCCGCAGATATTTGTGAATGAGCTTTGTTATCTCTTGAGGCATCAAATCCTCCCGTTATTGGATCTCCATGATCCTGCCAAGTATCTCCCCAGGGGTTATCAATCTTCCATCAATACGATTGTGCTTGACGACACGGCAGTCGGTACTGTTGACCCTTTTCACCTCTCGGCTTATCTGCCCCATGTTCATCTCAGGAACTATCACCGACTTGCACCTCGCGAGTACCTCCTCTACGGCATGTCTGGGGAATGGGAAAAGGGTGATCAACTGAAGCATCCCCGCCCTCAGTCCCTTCGCGCGGGCCTCCACCACCGCCCTTCGCGCCGATCGGGCAACAGAGCCGTATGCGATCACGCACACATCGGCATCATCGGTCATGAAAGGATCAGTCAGGATTATCTCGTCAAATCCCTGTGTCACCTTGCGGAAAAGCCGCTTCATGAATGGTTCTATCTCGTCGGCGCGTTCGGTCGGAAATCCCCTGACATCGTGGATAAGGCCCGTTACATGATAGCGATATCCCTCCCCAAATGCCGCCATGGGAGGCACCCCACGGCTGTTGTCAGCATAGGGAATATACCACTCGGGAGGCATGTTGGGCTTTTGCCTGTCAATTACCGCCACCTTTTCCGATTCCGGTAACACAAAGGACTCCCTCGTATGAGCCACCACCTCATCTGAGAGAATGATTACCGGCACGCGAAAAGACTCTGATAGATTGAAGGCCTTGACCGTGATCTCGAAAGAGTCCTTCACCGAAGAAACCGCCAGCACTATGACCGGATGGTCGCCGTGAGTTCCCCACCTCGCCTGCATTACGTCTCCCTGTGAAGGATGGGTAGGCAGGCCCGTGCTTGGCCCTCCCCGCATCACGTTTACAACCACGCAGGGAACCTCGGCGACGCATGCGTAGCCAAGATTCTCCTGCATCAGAGAAAATCCAGGCCCGCTTGTCGCGGTCATGGATTTTATCCCCGCGAGGGATGCTCCGATAACCGCACCCATGCTCGCAATCTCATCTTCCATTTGAATAAAGGTCCCTCCCCTCTGGGGAAGTCTTACGGAGAGAAGCTCGCTTATCTCCGAGGCCGGCGTAATGGGGTAGCCGGCAAAAAATCGGCACCCGACTGCTAAAGCGCCTTCCACAATTGCCTCATTTCCCTGAAACAGCCTGCTCTTGCCCGGTGATTTCTTTCTCATGTCAACCTTCTCCGGATGATTTCTCTTTGATAGTGATGGCAAAATCCGGACAGTGCAGTTCGCAGAATCTGCATCCGATGCAATCCTGCGGACGCTCAAAGACCGGTTCGCCTTGCTCGTTTCGGCCTATCACCTTCCTGGGACAAAAGGCGGCGCAGATACCGCACGACTTGCACCAGTCTTTGAATACAGTCTGCTCGAAGACCTTTTTTCGTTTCTTAGATCCTGAGGTATCCTCTGGTCTTTTATCTTCTGTTTGGCTCAATTTTACACCGCCCTTTTCATTCCCATCCTGGAAATGGATAGATTAGATCAGCAGTGGCAAACCGAGGAGGATAAACGATTTTAAGCTCGGGCGCCCCAGTTTCCTGGGCCGGCTGCCACTGAGCAACTACCCCCGCGCCAAGGATATTTTGTCCCATCTCGTTTTGCTGTTCACCTCCAAATTTTATACCCCTCCAGGGCATTATAAGTTCAGATGCAGGCATCTCAAGGCCGTTGGCCGCGAACTGAATAGCGGCCCCATCCATGGAGCCTGCCTTGTCAAGGACATGGAGGAAGGCCTGGAGCCCCGTAAAGGCCCTGGCCGACACGCTGTCCATGTCTTTCCTGGTCTTCCCCCTATAAAGATCATTTATAGCCCGCGCAAGCGGAACTGAATTGAAAAGAGCCGGGACAAAGTCGGCTCTTGTAACCACCCCCATCACGACATCCTTAAGGCCCTCCGCGAAGTCGGCATCTCTGAATTCCGCGCCGTGGCCCCAGATGATCCTGGGAGAAAACCCTATTTCCTTAAAGGTCCTCATGTAATTTGCCGCATCTGATGAGCGAGATATCATAACCAAAACCCCTGGTTTTGCCCTGGCGACAGCCCTGGCCTGAATGGAGAAGTCTTCGGAGTTTCCGGGATACCGCACGGAGAGATTCGTCTTGAATCCGTATCTGGGCGCCAGATTTCCAAGGAGTTGCAAGGTCTGATCTCCCATGTCAGAGTCCTCGCCCATCAGCACGAGTTCTTTGATCTCCTCTAAGGGAACTTGATAAGCCCCCCCGGCCCTTCCCTCTGCCAGAGCCTTCAAGAAGACGTAAAGGTCCCTGGCAATCGAGATATTGTTCGGGGCGGTGCGCCAGAGCCATCTGTTTCCCTCCGTGGTCAAGGCTTGAGCCGTAGATGTGGTCGTGAACATGGGGACTTTAGCCTTTTCGCAAACCCCGCTGACAGCCTTTGTCACGGTTGAGTTGTAGCATCCGAGAATGCCGGCTACCTTTTCTTCCTTGATAAACCTTGCCGCCAGCTCAGACCCCCTGGCCGGATCTGATCTGTGGTCGCCGAACACGAGCCTCATCTTCGCCCCGCCAAGACCGGGGATACCCTGCCAGCGAGAAATCGTCAGGTCAAGGCCAGGCATCTCCCTGTTTGCTATATCAGCGGCCAGTTCAAAGGCATGTCTCATCGCCTTGCCGGTGTTTTCCAGCCTGCCGGAAAGCGGTAATATTACGCCTACCCTGACCTCACCCTCGCTCATCGCAGGCGCCGGGAAACCGATTATGGATATCAAGAGCGCTGCAGCGGCAACCTGTTTCATAAAACGATTCATTTTGATCTGATCCGTTTCTTGGTGTAGTCTTTATTCTTTGACTGCCGGGTTGAAGGTGTCTCAAATATACTGCTCTTATGGTCAGAGCTGATCAAATAAGGGAGGCTCATTCCTCAAGAACCTCCGGCATGCTCGATTCTACAGCCTAAGCGTGATGAATGGCAACACAAATTGCCTGGTCCGGGATTCGGAGCCGTTATGACAGGGGCGTTACGCATCGAATGAAGAATAACAGATCTTATCAAGTGCCATTCGGCAGAAGAATTTTGGAATTCACTCCCTCGCCCGGGTTCAGTTTCTCGGTTGCCGAGGCAAGGGCAGAGGCCCCTCTCCCTGACCCGGCCTCAGCCCTCGCGGATGCACTGAAGAATCCCCTCGGTTGCCCGCCTTTGAAGGTCCTCGCAGGAAAAGCTGAACGCGTATGCGTAGTATTTACAGACAGCACCAGGGCCTGCCCGGACCGCCTCCTTGTTTCAGGAATACTCAGTGAGCTCAAAGAGGCCGGGATCAAGAACCAAGATATAACCCTTCTTTGCGGTGTTGGCATGCACAGAGCCAGCACCTCTTCAGAAAAGATAGAAAAACTCGGAGAAGATATATGCAATAAATACCATGTGGCAGATCACGACGCCCGCGATCCCGCAGGGCTGGTCTCCCTGGGTGAGACACAGGCAGGCATCCCTATTGCGGTTAATCGTATCGCTTTTGAATCTGATCTGCTTATAGCAACAGGCATAGTTGAACCTCACCAGTATGCCGGTTACTCTGGAGGAGGAAAGACGCTCGCTGTAGGCGCTGGTGGCGAGGCATTTATCGCCCACACCCATGGCCCTCGGATGGTTGATCACACGGGGACCCGTCTTGGAATGATTCACGGGAACCCTTTTCAGGAGGCCGTTCAGGAATGCGCCAGACGGGCTCGGCTAGCCCTAATAGTCAATGTGGTCCTGGATCATGAAAAGCGCATCGTAAAGCTGGCCGCGGGCGATCCGGAAAAATGCTTCTACTCCCTTGTGGATTCGGCTAGAAGGCTATTTGAAGTCCCCATACCAGGGCAGTTTGACGCGGCAATAGCCGGAGTCGGTTATCCAAAGGACGTAAACCTCTATCAGGCGTCACGCGCGGTAAGCTATCTCCATTTTGCGCCGGTTCCTGTTGTAAGGGAAGGCGGCGTTTATATACTGCCCGCCCCAACTCCGGAAGGAGCAGGGGAGGGGATAGGAGAAAGGCGTTTCCTCGATACCATGAAAAGCGCCGGGGATATGTCATCCCTCCTCGCGGAGCTCAGATTAAAAGGTTATCCGCCAGGCGCTCAGCGCGCTTTTGTAATGGCCAAGGTCATGGAAAAGACATCCGTCATTGTTGTCGGATCAAAATTCCCCGAAGTGGCAAGGGAACTCCATATGATCCCCGCAAGAAATATGGAAGAGGCCTTTTCAAGGGCCCGTTCCATAATTGCTGAAACGCCCATAGAAACCCTTATCGTCCCCCACGCGCTACTTACTCTGCCGGTGGTGACGCCCGGAAACGTCTCCCGCTGAATCTGAGATGGAAATCGGAATAGTTGAGTATGGATGAAAATCTTAAAAAAAACTTCATTATGATTCTGGGGGAGGATAACTTCACAGACTCTCTGATTGACCTGGTTTCATATTCCTACGACGCCTCCGATAACGCTCATCGCCCTATGGCGGCAGTCTGGCCAAGAAGCACCGGACAGGTATCCGACATAATGCGTCTTTCGTGGGAAAATGACATCCCTGTCACCCCGCGTGGGGCCGGGACGGGACTTGCCGGGGCCGCGGTGCCGGCAAAGGGAGGGCTTGTCATGGATATGGCCAGGATGAACAGAATACTCGAGATCAGGATTCCTGATCGGCTTGTGGTTCTTGAGCCTGGAGTGGTCTATGAAGATCTTGAAAAGGCGCTCCTGCCATACGGATTTTTCTTTCCTCCTGACCCGGCAAGCGGCAAGGTCTGCACTATAGGAGGAAATGTTGCGACGAACGCGGGCGGCATAAGGGGCGCCAAGTACGGTGTTACCCGAGATTATGTTCTGGCCCTTGAGGTGGTTCTTGCCGACGGCCGGATTCTCAAGACAGGGGCACCCTGCATGAAGTCGGTATCCGGCTATGATCTAACAAGGCTCTTTGTGGGCTCTGAAGGAACTCTGGGCGTAATAACCCTTATAACCCTCAAGATCAGCCCCAGGCCTCTTGCCACGTCAACCGCCACGGCCATGTTTTCCGATCTTACCGACGCGGGCCGCGCGGTTAGCGACATAATGCACTCAGGCATCATCCCCAGCGTGCTTGAAATCCTGGATGAGAATGCGCTGAGGGTCTTAAGGGAACAAGGCGGGATCCCTATGCCTGAGGCAAGGGCTATGATACTTACTGAAACGGACGGCTACACAGACACCGAGGCGGCCTTCCAGATGGATAAGATAGTTGAGGTTTTCAATAAAAACAAGGCGTTCGCCGTCAATAAGGCGGGTTCAAAGGCAGAAGCACAATCCCTCTGGCGCGTCCGCAAGTCAGTGGGAAGTATGGCTGCCAAGCTAAAACCCGCCAATATATCGGAGGATGTGGCCGTACCCATCTCAAGGGTACCTGATCTCCTTAACGGCATCTCGCGGATTGCCTCTGAGATGGAGATTCCCTTTGTGATCTTTGGACATGCCGGAGACGGTAACATCCATCCAAGATTGATGTACGACCCGGCCGACCCGGATCAGATAGACCGGGTGCACAGGGCCGCTGAGGGCATATTCAGGCTCGCCTGCGGCCTTGGAGGGACCCTCACAGGCGAACACGGAATCGGGTTATCCAAGGCCCCCTACATGGAGATCGAGCACAGTTCCATATCCCTTGAGGTCATGAGGAACATCAAGATGGCACTTGATCCCAAGGACATACTCAACCCGGGGAAAATGAAGCTTTGATGGCCGGTCTTGGATCACCCGGATAGGTGATTCGTTGAATCGCTATCCCGCCTTCTCCGGGACGTGCCGAGTGACAAAAAGCAGGATATCCCATGCGCGGCCGCTCCGGAAGCTGGCCGGCCTTGGATTATGCCCGGGGCCGACTCCTGCTATTTCCGGATATTCAGATGGGCGTATTTGTCCAGGTACCTGACAGGCAGGGCCAGGGCGTCCCTCCTGAACGGCTCCGCAAGTACCTCCTCGCCCCCCTGAACAATGGCGTTTATCACAGTGGGTCTGCCGGAAGCGATGGCCTCCCGAAGGGCGTCTCCCACCTGATCGGGGGCATCAACACGGATGCCGTTTGCCCCCATGACACGGGCCAGTTCCGCGTAATCCGGATTATCGGGGAGATCCGCTCCAATGAACCTGTTGTTATAGAAATCAATCTGGTTCTTTTTCTCAGCACCCCATTCGTTGTTTGTGGCAACGACAGCCACAAGAGGGATATTCTCCCTGACTGCGGTCATGACTTCCTGAATGCCGCTTATGCCGTAGGCTCCGTCTCCCTGAAAAGCTATTACCGGCCTATCCGGCAAGGCCAGTTTGCAGCCCATGGCCGCGCCAAAGGCAAACCCGCAGTTGCCCCAGGAAAGGGCTGATATGTGCTGCCGGATGCCCTCGAACTTCAGGTAGGCGTTTATCATGGATGAGTTGTTTCCGATATCCGTGGTGACGATGGCATCCCTGGGAAGGGCGCGGGTCCATTCTGCGTGGAAACGCCTCGGATGCATGGGAGCCGATTTGGAAGATTCGCTCCAGGAGGAGAGTTCCTCGGTCCAGCGTTTCTTTTCTTCCTGGATGAGGGCGAGTCTCTGCCGGTCAGGGGCCAGCCCAGGCCTTGCGCATTTTACCTCGCGCATC
The DNA here is from genome assembly GCA_041753575.1 of Desulfatiglandaceae bacterium. Taxonomy (GTDB): domain Bacteria; phylum Desulfobacterota; class DSM-4660; order Desulfatiglandales; family Desulfatiglandaceae; genus CG2-30-51-40. The sequence continues at coordinate 36,529 of JBGSUA010000102.1, read as the reverse complement.
AAAAACCCCGCGAACTCTTTGACATCGCCGATGCTATAAACATCAGCTCTCTTCGACAGACCCAGGGCCTGGATGTTGGTATCGCACTGGATCAATTTAGCTCCTGCCGGCCAGTAGCTGATGTCATACTGCGGAAGGGTGCCGAAGGGGCCAAGCCGGGTGCCAAGAGCGATAACCAGATCGGCTTTCTGCAGGATGCGCATGGCGGCCTTGGAACCGCAATAGCCGATGGGGCCGCAGGCCAGGTCATGACTTGCGGGGAAGGTATCGTTATGGAGATAGGTGTTGCATACGGGCGCTGTCAGGTATTCGGCAAGCGCCTTTACCTCGGCCACAGCATCGGTCTGGGATACCCCTCCCCCTGAAAGAATCACAGGGAATCTCGCCTGACAGATAAGCCGGGCCGCTTCTGCTATCTCTTTCAGGCCTCCGGGACCCCTGGATATTAAGGGAGTCTCGTAGATATCATCTTCGCACAGGCCGTAAAAGTGATCCCTTGGGATATTGAGCTGGGCGGGGCCGCACAGGTTCTTGGCCATGTAGAAGCATCGCCGCGCAAGTTCCGCCATTCGCTGGGGATTAGAAACTTTGACCTGATACACAGTAGAACGCTGGAACATAGGCATCTGGTCAAGTTCCTGAAACCCGCCTGTTCCCAGCCCCATTGAACCGGTCTCCGGAGTGATAGCCACCACAGGCGAGTGCGCCCAGTAGGCCGCTGTCATTGCTGACACAAAATTGGCGATACCGGGCCCGTTCTGTCCGATGCAGGCCTGTGGCCTTCCGGTCACCCTAGCGAACCCGTCGGCCGCGTGGCAGGCAGCCTGCTCGTGGGCAACCGGGACAAACCGAATGCCCGCCGCGGAAAACAGGTCAAGGGCATCCATATAGGCGGAGCCGACTATTCCAAAAACATTCTTTACGCCTTCCGCCACCAGTGTCTCCGCCAGCGCCTCGCTCGGTGTCATCTTCTGTCTTGCCATTGTATCTCCTCCACTCAAAAAGCTTGTGATAATTGTAGTGTCCAGCTCCAGGGCTCTGCTCGCTCATGCGGGCTTAAGCCGTGCTAAACCGTGATGTTAACCAGACTGCAATCTCCGCTGCCCTCGGCCTCCGCTCAAATCCCACAAACCGTATCACTCCAGGAATAGTATCCTGATCGCTGGCAGGCACCTGAATCATTCCATTATATCTCAATCAGATCCGGATACCTCTGATGAGCCGTTCCACGCAATACCGATAAAAGTCCTGATAATTTTCGTTTTCAAGGATGGTATCCTTCCCCATTTTACGGATGGAGATCATACCGTGGAGGGATGCCCAGAAAAAGATGGCATACCGTCTTGGCATGGGTTCGTTGAAACGGCGCTGTTGGTTGCCCTCGACTACGGCGGATTCCACCAGGGAAAGGATTGAAGCGCCCTTCGAGTGTATCCGCATCATTAAGGCCGACGGGAAAAAGGTTGAAGGCGAGGTGATGAAGTAGTTTATCACGTCGAAGTAGTCCCTGCACTCCCGGCTGAAGTCCAGATAGGCCGAAGAAGCGGCCTTAAGTTTTTCTTCACAGTCCAAGGTTTGCAGCATCGCATCGGCCACCTTTCCGCAGAGGATCTCGAGGCCCTGTTCCTGGAGAGCCGCAAAGATTTCCTCCTTGTTCTTGAAGTAAAAGTATATGGTCCCGATACCCAGTTCGCATTCCTTTGCTATCCGGTTCACAGATGTCGCCTGCAACCCCTGTTCGACAAGAAGCTTCCGCGCGGACTCAAGGATATTTTTTTTCCTCTGTTCCCTTTCCCGCTCCCTGCGTTCTCCAACCCCCATCAGGTCTCCTTGCCTATCTTCTTCTCAACAATACGCTCGTAAAGTCCCGGCAGTATCCTGTTCATCCAATACCCGAGCTTGCCGGCCGGCGTCAGGGCTATCAAAGACCTGCGTTTCTTCAGTCCCAGAAGCACCTCCTCCGCCACCATATCAGGCGTGTAGTCCCTTCCGACGGTGGTACGTTCCGAGGTGGCTACGCTTCCGTCACATCCAAGAGCACGGCTCTGGAGATTGGTTCTTATGAAGCCCGGGCAAACGATCATTACGTGAACTCCCCTTTTTCTCACCTCTGTCCTTAGGGTAGAAAAAAGACCATGGAGGGCGTATTTGCTCGCGCAGTATCCAGTCCTTCCGGGAAGTGGGGCAACCCCTGCCACGCTTTCAATCACAACAACGTGTCCCTTGTTCTCGACGATATCAGACAGGGCCGCCTTAGTGCAGTAAAGAGAGCCGAAGAAGTTCACTTCCATGACCCTCCGGAAAACGGATACATCCGTATCAATGAAGGCGCCCCTCTGAGTAATGCCCGCATTGTTAACCAGTATGGCGACTTTTCCCCACCTCTCGCGGGTTCTATCTATGGCATTTCGGCAATCGGCCTCGCTGCTTATATCCCCAGAAAGGGCCAATACCGAAAATCCCATGCCTGTCAATTTTTCTTCATAGGCCTTGAGCCCGGCTATGTCCGCGTCCATAATGGCAATGCGGCACCCCTCCCTGGCAAGAGCCAGGGCTATGGCGGCCCCGATGCCGCTTGCGCCGCCTGTTATGACTGCCACCTTGTCCTGAAATGATTTCATGATGATTTATCTGTCAATCATAGGCAGCTTCTTGCTACGTTTCATGCCCTGGCGCCCACTGCTTCCCTGTAGCGCATGAATCGTGAATATATAAGCGCCGCTGTCAGCCCTGAGATAATGTGCCATACCCCCCACCACGCGACCACGATGGCCATACCCCCCAGGCCGTGGAAGAAATTGAAGACCAGCACCAGCCCTAGAGCTGAATTCTGTATGCCAACCTCGATGGACACGGCCCTGCAGTCAGCCTCTGCAAGGCCGCCCGCCCGTCCACTCCAATAGCCGATCATAAGGGCCATTCCGTTATGGAGAAACACCGCAAACATTACCACTCCCACGTACTTTATGAAGTTCGCCCAGTTAGTTGCCAGAGCGCCGGCAACGATGACTACAAAAAAAAGCAGGGCAAACAACTTGAATGGCCTCCTCACCTTTTCTGCAATTCCCGGGAAAAATTTAGATATCTGGGTTCCTATCAGAAGAGGGATTCCCAGGATAACGAATATGGTGAAGAAGACATCAAACGGGGAGAGTCGAACCCGCTCCAGGATGGCAGCGGTAGCTGGATTGAGGCTTCCCCAGAGAGAGAGATTTAGGGGTGTCATGATGATGGCAACCGCTGTAGATACTGCTGTCATGCTTATGGAGACGGCTACATTTCCCCTGGCCAGATATGTGAGTATGTTGGACAGGTTTCCTCCTGGACAGGCCGCTACCAATATCATCCCAAGGGCGATGGAAGGCAGGGGGGAAATTACCAGCGTCAGGAGAAAGGTGAAGGCAGGCAGAAGGATGAACTGGGCTACCAGACCAATAGCCGGTGCCTTCGGCGCAACCAGGATCTTCTTGAAGTCCTCCAACTTCAGATCCAGCGCCACTCCAAGCATCATGAAACCGATGGCGATGTTGATTACTAGAAGGCCCTGGGCGTTGAAATTCAGGGCAACCTGATCAATGACGGATGGTTCCATATTCTGTCTCCATTAGCTGAGCCGCAGTATTACTCACATCCCGAACACTTATGGCCGATAGCGTAACGCCGCCTCCAGTTGTGAAAATTCATCAGAATCACTATCGGATTTTGATAATAGGCCTATGCTGCCCTTCTCGAATACGATCCCGACCTTGAATAGGAGGAAACTGACGGTGAATTTTCACGTTAAAACCGTGGTTCCTCCCAGTTTCCAAACCTCTTTTTTGACGCGCGATGGGATCTACGATTTCTTTTTCACTGCACCCGAGCCCTGTCATGTCTGGAATTTTCAAGGCCCGGATCACTCACCGGCCCCCTATCCCTTGTAGCCCCCGATGCCGGCCAAGGCCATACTGCCGGGGCTTACCGTCGTAGGATCGGTCATGACGTTGATACACACCGGCACGGAAAAGGTGAACGCCTTTTCCAGCGCCGGTCTTATGTCCTCGGATTTTTCCACATAGAACCCTTTCCCACCAAGTCCTTCGACCATCTTCTCATAAGAAACCTTCCCTATCCAAGTACCTGTCTCAATGGCCTTTCCCATCCGGATCTCCTGGCTGTGCCGGATCATTCCCCAGCCCAAGTCGTTGGCGATCACGACCACTATGTGCAGGCCTTTTCGAAGCGCCGTCTCGAACTCCATGAAGTTGAACCCCACGGAGCCGTCGCCCGTCACAAGCAGCACCCGTTTCGCAGGGTACAAAAGCTTTGCGGCGTTTGCGTAGGGGAGCCCAACGCCCAGAGATCCGTAAAGACCATAATCCAGATAATGGCCGGCCTTTCGGATGGTTCTGGTCATTCCCATCCATGTGGTGGTGTCGCCGCCGTCTGCCACCACGATGTCATCCTCACCGTTCATGAAATCATCTATCTCCCGCATGAGGCGCATGGGGTGGATAGGGGTGTCGTTGCTCTTCCAGCTCAGGTCGGCAAACCCCTTGCCCTGGGATTCCATCTGTTTCAGATAGGCGATCCAGGGGCTGAATTTCTCTCTTAAAGTGGCGCTCTTTCCCCGTCTCTCCAGAACAGAGGTGCACTCCCGGACCAGTGCCTTGATATCGCTGACAATCCCAAGATCCACCGAGCGGTTTCTGCCGATTTCATCTGCCTGGATGTCCACATGGATCAGTTTCGCTGAGGGATTGATCACATCCCCGAACATGTAAAAAAGGCTCATCCTGGTGCCCAGGAATATTGCCAGGTCTGTGTCCGCCAGAGCGGATAGGGTCGCTCCCGGCCGGATTGCCAGCGATGATTCAAAGCAAAAGGGGTGTGTATCCGGCACAACGCCTCGGCCAGAAAGAGATGTAAAGATGGGTATCCCGGCTTTTTCTACCAGGGCCGTGAGTTCAGGTCCTGCGTCTGCGTACCATGCCCCGGAACCCGCTATGAATATGGGTTTCTCACACCCTTCCAGCATGTTAATAAGGCGGGCTGCGCCGTCAGGGTCCATGGGCTGGTTCATGATGTCCGTGCCGTAAGATTTAACAGAATCACTCTCCACCGAGGCATTAAGGATATCCACAGGCAATTCCAGATACACAGGCCCCGGTCGGCCGGATAGGGCCGTGCGAAAGGCCATATCCACATACTCGGGAATACGTTCTGTCTTGAGGCATACAAATGCCTTCTTGACCATGGGCTCGATGGTGGCCGCCTGACGCATATCCTGGAGGTCGAGTTTCTCCCGGGCGCCAAGACCCACACTCCCTGCCACGAGAACAAGGGGTGTATTGGAAAAGGAGGCACTCGCGACCCCTGTGAGAGAATTGGTAAACCCGGGTCCGGCCGTGACCATGGCCACTCCCGGTTTTCTTGTGAGCTTGCCCCAGGCCTCGGCCATGAAAAGGGCGGACTGCTCATGCCGGGTGTCGAACATGGTAATGGAAGTGTTTACAAGATATTGATAGATAGGCGTTATGTGACCGCCGCTCAGGGTGAAGATATGGGATACACCCTTTTTCTCAAGTGCCTCAGCCGCAAGCTGGCCGCCGGTGATCTGACCCATGATGATCCTCCAAAGATGATATATGTATTGATAACTGGTTGACTCGAGGCCTTTGACGGTCGAACCTTCCCGGCCTGAAAAGGGTTAAAGCTCCATGAGCTGACCGCCGCAGACATTTAAGGCCTGCCCGGTTATGTATGAGGACGCATCCGAAGCAAGGAATGCAACCAGGGCCGCCACCTCGCTGGTCTCTCCGATCCTTCCAAGGGGGATAGTCCTGCACATCTCATCCACACGGTCCTGAAAGGTCTGGCTGAACCATTTGGCCTCAAGCTCGAAGCGCCACTTTTCTATGTCGGTCATGATCTGCCCCGGACAGATAGCGTTAACTCGGATGCCTGAACCGGCAAGCTCTCTGGCCATGACCTTGGTGAGCATTATGACACCGGCCTTTGCCACTGCGTAAGCCCCGTTGAACAAAGGGGGCACCTTACCCGCCCTGGATGCTGTATTGATGATACTGGCCGGCCTGCCGGTCTTCATAAGAGGGAGTATCGCCCGGGAAACCCTGAAAACACCGTGGAGGTTCACATCTATGGTTTTCATCCAGGCCGCCTCGTCGTAATATTCGACGCCGTTCGGCACCCCTAAGGATGCTCCCGCGTTGTTGCAGAGTATGTCCACGGAGCCGAATCCTTCCCTGACGGCCTCCGACATGGCGAGAACAGACTGACCGTCCGTGACGTCAAGGCTGACGGCCATCGCTTTTACGCCGCAGGTCTCCTGGAGTTCGGAGGCAATAGAGTCCATCTCCTCCGAGCCCGCGACCCTGACCTGCCCTTCTTCCACCCCAGGCCGTCCTCCAAGATCGGCAATAACTATGTTGCAACCGTCTGCGGCCAAGGTTTGGGCAATGGCGAATCCTATGCCTGTCCTTTTTCCGGAACCGGTTATTACCGCTGTCTTTTCTTTGAGATCCTTATACATGATGACTCCGAAGGCAGAAGATGATTTGAGCTATTCAGTATTTGAGCACCATTCTAAAAAGGATTGCTATTCTAGCATTGAATTAATGTCAAGAAAATTTTTTTGGCCCAGGCTCCGGCTATTTGTGAGTGAATCCATCCTCACTTGCTTTTGTTCTGAGGTATTGGCCTATGGCGTGTCCGGCCGCGCCCAGAAGAGCGGATTTGGGGTTAAGGATGACGTTCATAGGAATCTTCTCAAGCAAACTCGACATTCTGCCTTTGCTCCCAAAGGCTTTGAGAAAATGGCCGCCCTCGAGGGCGGGGATGATACGGGGCGGAATTCCTCCACCGAGGTAAACGCCTCCTGAGGCAACTATCTTCAGGGCCATATTACCCGCCTCAGCGCCCAGCACGCCTGCAAAGATCTTAAGTGTTTCCTGACAAAGCGGGCATGGCATTGTCTCATCCATGGCCGCCTTTACGATGACAGGGGTTCGATCTTTTGAGAGCGCAAGCTTCTCGGTCAACCATTCAGGCTCATGCCCATAGCCGCTTTCTTTCAGGAAATCGTATATATTCACAAGACCGCTGCCGGAACAGACTCTCTCATAGCTTACGTGCCCGTATTTTTTCCGGAGATACTCGAGCAAGGAAGTTTGCATGGAATCGGCAGGAGCGAAATCAGCGTGCCCTCCCTCCGATGCATAGGCCTGATATTCTCTCCCGTCCCAGGCAAGAAAGGCCTCACCCAACCCGGTGCCGGGAGCGATGACTGCCAGGGCTCCGCCCTTGACGGCTCTGCCTTTTCTTATCGGATGGAGATCCTTTTCGGATAAAAGCGGCAGGGCATGGGCAAGGGCAAGAACATCGTTTATGAGACGCACCGATTTGAGGTCCAGGGCTTTGGCAAGCCCCACCTCATCCATGGCCCAGGGAAGATTAGTGATCTTTGCCGTGCCGTTTACGACCGGGCCGGCCACACCGAAACCAGCGCTGTCAACATGATACTCGATCCCAGCCAAAAACTCCTTCACAAGTGTCTCGAGGTTGGGATAATCACTGCTAGGAAAGGTCTCCTCCGCTATGGCGGGTCCGGGCCAGGATTCGGCGTCAAAGAGCGCCAGGTTCGTTTTTGTTCCCCCGATATCGCCTGCGAGTATTGCAGAGCTTTTTCCGGTAGCTGTGCCTTTCAATGGGTATCAGTCCTTTTCGATTTCATTGAGTCCGAATCACGATCCAATCGCATTGCCCTTGGCGACTTTTCCTCTGATCCCTTTTATTATCCTGGGAATGAAAAAGGAGAAGATGAACAGGCCGATAGAGAAAAATACCTTGAAGGATATAAGCTCAAACCAGTTTCCCGATACCCACACCTCTTTCGCGGTTCCTATGAAGAAGGTGAATATGAAGGTCCCTACTATAATGCCCAGGCCTGTCCCTAGAAAATAGTCCATAAATCTCACCCTGGTAAGTCCCATACCGAAATTCATCGGGGTGAAAGGAAAATAAACAAGGCGAAGGTAGAGCACCGCAGCAAAACCGTTCTTCTCAATTGCCTCATCATATCTCCTGAGGCGATCCCCTATAAGAGATGCAGCAAACCCCCTGCCTAAGGTGCGGCCTATGACAAAGGCGGCACTTGACCCTATCATAGCACCTATCCACACATATAGAAAACCCCAGTAAGGGCCGAAGATGGCCGCCCCAAAGGCCGTAAGCACCGTGCCCGGGAGAAAGACACATACGCCAGCCGCATAAATAAATATATAGGCGACGGGCGCCCATATACCTGCGCCCTCCAGAAGCCGCCCGAGGTATTCGGAGGTAAGATAGCCCTTTACCGGAGTGAATCTAACCACGTAAACCGCAGCAAGGATAAAGCAAAAAAAGAGGACCGCCTTAAAAACGGTCTTCCCTTTGCTGCTCCCATGGGTTTCTTTCTCATTCGTCGCCACTCTTATTCCTTTTCTTCGCCTGAACTCAAGCGCCGATAGCCCAACCTCAGGCTCAGAACATGCTTTGAGAGAGCAAATGGGAACGGCTCAAGAAGCCTTTCCCCGGAGCCCTGCCCTTGCAAGGCATAATCGTCGTTCATGCCCAACGGTTTCCTTATTGCATAGAGAGCTTCTGAGCGACATTGCGCATCTGCACTCCGTGCGCGAGGGAGGCGCCTTCCGCGAATATCGCATTATAATAGTCGAAAAACTTCCTGGCCAGCTCCGGCGCTTGCTTTCTGTCACTTCTTTTTAGGAACAACCACCTTGTGTCCTCCAAATTCCCTTCTCAGGGCCGCCACCAGCCTGTCTGAAAAGGAATCGGCATCCCGGGAACGGAAACGGCTCATTAAGGACAGTGCCATTACAGGAGCGGAGACCCCTGTTTCTATTGCCTGATTCACCGTCCATCGTCCTTCTCCCGAGTCTTCAACATAGCCGCTGATCCCGCTTAGTTTCGCGTCCTCGGAAAAGGCCGTCTCCGCAAGCTCAAGAAGCCATGATCTTATGACGCTTCCCTGGTTCCAAAGATGTGCCACCTTTTCGTAATCAAGGGATTGGGCATAGGGAGAGGCCTCCAGTAACTGAAAACCTTCCCCGTATGCCTGCATCATCCCGTATTCGATGCCGTTATGCACCATCTTGACAAAGTGACCCGCGCCCACAGGCCCGCAGTGGAGATATCCGTCTTTCGGGGCAAGGGACTTAAATATGGGATCAAGGAGGTGAAATGTCTCTTCAGTACCTCCTATCATAAGGCAATATCCGGACTTCAGGCCCCAGATGCCTCCACTCACACCCGCGTCCATAAATCTGATTTCCTTTTCCGCGAGGAATTCCGCGCGTCTTACAGCGTCCTTATAGTAGCTGTTCCCCCCGTCTATCACAATATCTCCAGGGGAAAGGATATCCTTGAGCTGAAGAAGATGTTCGTCAACGGCGGAGCCGGCGGGTAGCATGAGCCATATCACCCTCGGGGACGAAAGCATGTCTCTTGCCTCCGAAAGCGTATATGCGGGCTGGGCTCCCTCCTTGGCAATCTCACCTGTCTTCTGTGCTGTTCTGTTGTAAGCCACCACCTCATGGCCTCCCTGCAGAAGCCTTCTAACCATATTCATCCCCATTTTCCCGAGGCCTATCATCGCGATTCTCATAAGAACTCTCCTTTTCCTATTTTCTCCGGGGCGCAGCTCAACTCCCAATCCGGGGCGTCCATAAACAGGCTCTCTTGCCGCATCTTCAACCGCAGCACCAACAATGTGGCAATATCCTTAGCAGGAAACTTCTTCACTTGCGAGTTCCCATAACTGCTTTCAGCAGGCCCTTCCCTTCAGATTAAAAAAGAACTTCAGCCCTTTTCTCACCCTCTCTGAAAAAATCTTTGGATAAAGATAGGCCCCAGCAACCTTCTTGTTGATCTCCCCGAGGGTAGGATAGGGATGAACGGCAGAGGCAAGGGTCGCAAGCTTTACCTTTCCGTTCAAGACCGCCACCCATTCGCTCAACAGCTCTCCGGCATGGAGGCCCAAAATCTGAACACCTATAGGCCGCCGCTCCCTGGCATCAAGGAGCATCTTTATGGTGCCTACCCCGGCCCCTTCAGCAAGGCTTCTATCGTTGTCCGCGAAGGCCTCGCTGATTATCGAGTATTCGATCTCTGCCTCTTTGGCGCTCATTTCATTCATCCCGATACTCGCAAGCTCGGGTTCAGTGTAAGTGCACCACGGCATAAACGTATAATCGGCCTTTCTGGGAAGATGAAAAATGGCGTTGGTTACGACAATGCCGCCTTCGTAGCCTGCCGCATGGGTGAACTGAAACCTGCCGGTCACATCTCCCGCCGCGTAGATGTGTTTCTGTGTGGTACGCATCCGCTCATCCACCTTGACGCCCTTGGCGTCGAAATCAATGCCTATCGCTTCAAGATTCAATCCCCGCAAGTTGGGTTCACGGCCCATGGCGACAAGAATACTTTCCGCCTGCAAGGTTTCCGTCTCACCTTCTTTGTTCTTGAGGCTCACTTCCTTTGTATGACCCATATTCTTTACCACCAGGACAGAGGTGTTAAGGCGGAAAATCACTCCTTCGTCGGCAATGACCTTCATGGCCGCATCGGCCATATCCCTGTCTTCCTTGGTCAGGATCTGACCGCTTCTCTGGATCACCGTCACCCTTGTCCCCAGGCGGCAGAAGGCCTGCGCCATTTCTATCGCAATCGGACCCGCGCCCAGAACAATCATGGATTTCGGCAGCCGATCCAGATAAAAGATCTCCTTGTTTGTGATGAAAGGGGTATTCTTGAGGCCCTCCACCGGAGGGACGGAAGGAGAGGAACCTGTTGCGATCACCCAGTTTTTTGCAGAAACGGACCTTCCGTTCAGTTTTATGCTGTGGTCATCGCTGAAGGAAGGCATGCCGAATTCCACCTTTGCCCCGAGGCCGCAAAATCTCTCTTCAGAATCATGCTTCTGAATGGCTGCGATTACCGACATGATCCTCTCTCTGACCTTGGAGAAGTTTACCGGGGGAAGTTCCACGGATGGCAGCCCGTATGCGGTCGCTTTCCTCATGGCATGATAGATGGATGCGGTCTTTATAAGGGTTTTGCTGGGCACACATCCGAAGTGGAGACAATCGCCCCCAAGATCCTTTTCCTTTTCCACAAGGAGGGTCCTTGCTCCCAACTGAGCCGCTCCCGATGCCGCGGTAAGACCGGCAGCCCCTCCCCCTATTATCCCTATGTCATAGTCATATCCAGCCATAAGTCCTGTCACTCCGATTACTCATTCCCCAAACCCTCATTAAGTCAGCATTATTCTCTAAATATACGCTTTCTTGAACTCTCTTCAAACATGTTATAAAAGGATCATAGACGCGGTAAGGGGCAAGGAGACGCAAACCGATTCCCATTCAATTCATCCGGCTGGCCCGCCCGACGAGCTGCCAGGAGCAGATGGGCGGAAAAGGAATTCGCTCAGAGGAACTGGTTGGAGGCATGCCGTCTCCAAGTTATCCTTCACGTCATTATTCAGCGCATTGATATGGCGCAAGAGGACTATTATGCCAGATACATCCATAATAATCGAACCATTGACACGCAAAATCCTGACTAGCAAGCGAATCTTTCGGAGTCTTGGAGAAATCCTCTATTTTCAAGGCCCATCATACCAACAGACTACGGAAGCTGATTCGGGTTCCGTGAAATGACAAACCGAACCGCGATTGCAGGAATCATGGCTATGGCCGCCACAGCCTTCCTGTGGAGCATCGCAGGTCTTTTCATCAAGATAATAGATTGGAATCCCCTTACCATAGCAGGTTCCCGGAGTCTCCTGGCATCGCTGGTGATTCTTCTCTACCTGCGGCGACCCAGGATCAATTTCTCCTTCCCCCAGCTAGCCGCCGCCTTCGCCAACACGGCCACCATGATATTGTTCGTTACGGCCAATAAGACCACCACTTCGGCCAACGCCATCATCCTTCAGTACATAGCCCCGGTAACAACAGCCTTTATCGGCGCCGTCCTGCTGAAGGAGCGTGCCCGTCTCGAACACTGGCTCGCAATCCTACTGGTGACTGCCGGCATCATACTCATGTTTTTTGATAAGCTTGGCGCGGGGCGGATGTCGGGGAACATAATAGCCCTCTGCTCCGGGATCACCTTCAGCTTCTATTTCGTCTTCATGCGGATGCAGAAGGACGGCTCCCCCCTGGAATCCATCCTGCTTTCCCATTGGCTGACGGCGGCTATAGGGATCCTATGGACGGCGTTACTGCCTTATCCGACCGTAACAGCAAAAGCCTTGGCGGCGATAGCCGTGCTCGGCTTTATCCAGATAGGGCTATCCGCCATCCTTTTCGCAGCGGCTATAAAGAGGGTCTCAGCCATCTCCGCCAATCTGATTGCGGTAATCGAGCCGGTATTTAACCCGATCTGGGTATTTATTGCTCTGGGCGAGGCACCGGGCCTCCGCGCCGTAATAGGCGGGGCAATAATCCTGGCTGCGGTCACCGGCGCCTCCGTAGTCAGCGCGCGGCGATTGAACCAGCAACCCACAAGGAGGGGGTAGATATGCGAAAGATAGTGTTTATTGCTGCGGGGATAACTGCCCTGTTGGCGCTTCCGAAGACCGGCTACGCTTCGAGCGGTGAACTTCCCTCTCTGGTGCATGACATCGGATTTTGCCTCATGATGGCAGGGATACTGGCCATAATCTTTACAAAGCTGAAAATCCCAAATATCGCAGCCTTTCTTGTGGCGGGGGTAATCCTTGGGCCAATCGGAACCCATATCGTCTATGACACCGGCAACATTGATACCATCTCCCAATTTGGCCTGGTGCTTCTCCTCTTTTTGATCGGTCTGGAGCTTGATATTCGAAAGTTGCTTGCCAGCGGCAAGACCATCCTTGTTTCCGGATTCCTTCAGGTTCCATTATGTATCGCCTTTGGATTCGCAGTCACCAAGCTCCTGATCTGGACAGGAATTGGGGAAACCCTTTTGACGGGAAAAGGAACAGGATATGTCCCTCTATACATCGGGTTTCTGCTCGCCGCCTCTTCCACGCTTCTGGTAGTCAAGCTCTTTCAGGAGACATTTCAGATGGACACCATGGTAGGGCGGGTCTCACTGGGGATTCTTATTTTCCAGGATATCTGGGCTATCATAATAATCGCTTTGCAACCCAACTTTGAAAAACCGGAAATAGGGCCTATCCTGTTTTCCTTCCTCGGCATTGCGCTTCTTGCCTTAGGAGCGGTTCTTTTCGCCAAGTATATTATTCCCATCGGATTTAAGTGGATCGCCAAGATGCCGGAGCTGATCCTGGTTGCCGCCCTTGCATGGTGTTTCTTGGTGGTTTTCACCGGCATCAACCTGGACCTGATCACCGAAACATTTTTAGGATTAAAGCTGCATCTGGCGGTGGGATCCAGCATGGGAGCGCTCATTGCCGGTATCAGCATAGCCAGCCTGCCTTACAGCACCGATGTTCTGGGAAAGGTAGGGATAGTGAAAGATTTCTTTGTCACCCTTTTCTTCGTCGGACTGGGGATGGGGATTCCTCTGCCCGACGGTTTCGTGGTTCTGGGGATGGCAATTCTTTTCAGCGCGCTGACCATCCTGGCCCGATATGTCGTCTTCTTTCCGCTTCTTTATTATACCGGACTTGACCGTCGCAATGCCATGGTGAGCGCTACCCGACTTGCCCAGGTCTCTGAGTTCACCCTGGTCATTGCCTACGCCGGGCTTCAACTTGGACATATAGACAGCAATCTTAACAGTGCGATCATCTTTACATTTGTCATCACGGCGCTTTTGACGCCGACGCTCTATTTCAAAGCCGACGCGATTCATGACATACTGGCTCCGCTCCTGGATCGGATGGGATTCAAAACGCCTCCGAAAGCCATTGCCGGAGTGAGTGAATCCTACAACGTCGCGCTGCTGGGATTTCACCGGGTTGCATCCTCTCTCCTCTACGACCTCAAGCTCAAACATCCCGATCTGTTAAAGAGCATTCTGGTTGTGGATTTTAATGTGGCGATACACGGTAAGATAGCCAAATACGGGCCTACGGTCAGATACGGAGATCTGTCGAATGCCGAAACGCTGCATCATGCCGGGGTGGACAAGGCCAAAGTTATTGTATGCACCCTTCAGGATGATCTTCTAAAGGGAACCTCCACACTGAAAATCGTGGAGGAGGCAAGGCGCATCAATCCCGATGCAGTTATTATCGTAAACGGCCTGGGCGTCCAACAAAGCCGCAGATTGTATGCGATGGGAGCCGATTATGTCTTATCATCCTCCATCGAAACGGCTGAGTTAATTACCGAGGCTATAACGCATGCCTTAAATGGAGACATCTCCAAATATCGAAGCGAACGCGAGATGAAAAAGGGGAAATTAGACGAGAGGGAGGAGATCCTCCCCTAAAAAAAGGCATCCCGTTACTGCCGGCTGGGCAAATGGATCTGCCTGGCCAGCAGAAGGCCTTTTTCTTCCTTCACTTCAATTACAAAGTCAAAAAGGTCCCGCTGAAGGCAGAAGATGGGATCTTCAGGCGGCAGATAGGGCATATTGCCGCGTGTGAATCTCATGCATATCTCATCAAGGATGATGTCCTTCAGGTGCGATACCTGGTCGTACGGTGAGCCTGCAAGCAGGTGTTCGAGATAGTCAGCGCAGGCCTCATCTTCCTCGGCCCTGCGGAGCCCCCTTGAGCCCATTGCAACAAGGCTTATTGTTTCACCTCCTGATGCCTTTATATATTCGGCAACTGCCCTGGCCATTACAAAACTCCCAAGAATGACCTCGGCCCCTGCATTCCAGGCGGCCCGCACGCCTGCAACTCCGGCGGTCGTCCTGTGGATTACTGTTCTTCTCTGAAAAAAAGCGCGTCCCTTTTTAAGGATCTGGGTAGGTGAGTTGGTAAGATCCGCTCCCTCTAAAGGGATCTCATCTATCTCGCCCACCAGGATGTATGAGGGATTGGATCTCTTGAGTGACTTCGCGGCCTCCGCATCCGCCTCAAGAATGACCCTTTCCGCCCCGAAATGAAAAAACAGAGGCGCGCAGGAAAAGGCCCTGAATACATCTATGATAACCGCAAGGCCCTCGGCGGTCCCGGCCCCATCAAGAAGGCTTTTTCTGATTACCCGCGGCGTCACGATCAAAATTCGTTTCCAGGGTTAGAAACTTACGTTACCGGGGGTCCTCGGAAAAGGAATCACATCCCTGATGTTGGCAAGCCCCGTGATGAATTGTATCAGTCTCTCCAGACCCAAACCGAATCCTGCATGGGGCACCGTCCCGAAGCGCCTCAGGTCCAGATACCACCAGTAATCATCAGGATTGAGACCCATTTCCTTTATTCTTTCAAGAAGGACATCGTAATCGTCTTCCCTCTGACTTCCGCCTATTATCTCACCTATCCTTGGAACAAGGACATCCATCGCTCTTACGGTCTTGCCGTCGCTATTGAGCTTCATGTAGAACGCCTTGATGTCCCTTGGATAGTCAGTAAGGATTATAGGTTTTTTGAAAACTCGCTCGCAGAGATACCGTTCATGTTCACTCTGTAGATCTATCCCCCACTTGACCGGATATTCGAATGGTTCATTCGTGCCTGAAAGGATTCTTATCGCCTCCGTGTAGGTGATCCTTTCGAAACCCTCCTTTGCGACCGTCTCAACGGTCTTAAGAGCCGTATCGTCAATGAACCGGTTAAAAAACTCCATATCCATCCGGCAGGTCTCAAGGACATAGGAAAGGATGTATTGTAGAAAATCCACGGCAAGCGCCGCGTCTCCCTCCAGATCGCAGAAGGCCATCTCAGGCTCAACCATCCAGAATTCGGCCAGGTGTCTTGAGGTATTTGAATTTTCGGCCCTGAATGTCGGGCCGAATGTATAAACGTCCCCAAGGGCCAGCGCGTATATCTCAGCCTCGAGTTGTCCGCTTACGGTGAGGTTTGCGGGCGCCCCGAAGAAATCCTGTGTAAAGTCCGGCTTTCCGTCCTTCATTGGGATGCCGGCGAGATCAAGCGTCGTAACCCTGAACATCTCGCCGGCTCCTTCACAGTCGCTTCCCGTTATAATCGGGCTATGAAGGTAAACAAAACCCCTTTCATTAAAAAACTTATGGATAGCGAAGCTGACCGCATTTCTTACCCTGGCAACAGCGCCAAAGGTATTTGTGCGGGGTCTGAGATGCCCGATAGTCCTAAGAAACTCAAAGCTGTGGCGCTTTTTCTGAAGCGGATACTGTTCCGGATCTGCCCAGCCAAGGACAGTAAGCTTCGCTGCTTTGAGTTCAACGGACTGCCCCTTGCCCGGGCTTGGAGAGAGCACGCCCTCTACCGAAATGGAGCATCCCGGATGCAGTCTCACTACATCCCCTTCATAGTTGGGGAGGGTCTTTTCAACGAGGAGCTGGAGATTCGCGAGGCACGATCCGTCATTAAGTTCTATAAAAGAAAATCCCCCCTTGGAATCCCTCCGGGTCCTCACCCAGCCCATGACAGTATAGCGCTTCCCGACCTCGCCACCGGATAAAAGAGCTGAGATCCTTGTCCTCTCCACAGCGATCAACCTCTTTTCTTTTCAAATTCCTTCATGAAATCAACCAGGGCCTTTACCGCGTCCAAACCGGTGGCGTTATAGATAGAGGCCCGGCAACCACCCACTGACCTGTGGCCCTTCAGACCCCCAAGCCCTGCCTTCTGTGCCTCGGAGACGAATGTCTTTTCAAGATCCTCGCTGGGAAGCCTGAATGTGACATTCATAAGCGAGCGGCTGTCTTTCCCGGCAGTGCCCTTGTAGAATCCTGATGCGTCAATGCAGGAATAGATAAGCGCGCCCTTCTCGCGGTTGATCTTCTCCATCCCTTTTAGTCCACCGACCTTCTCCTCCAGCCACTTCAAGACCAGATCTATGGTGTATATCACGGAACATGGCGGCGTGTTGTAGAGGGAGTTGGACTCCGTGAAGGTGCTGTACTTGAGCATGGTGGGCGTCTTTTCAGGGACCCTTCCCACCATATCTTTTCGAACTATCACGACCGCGGCGCCGGCAGGGCCGACGTTTTTCTGAGCGCCGGCATAGATAAGGCCGAAGGGCTTCGGATCAAAAACCTTGCTCAAGAAATCAGATGACATATCACACACCAGGGGAACTTCACCAGCGTCCGGGAAAGAGGCCCACTGGGTTCCCTTGATGGTATTGTTGGAGGTAATGTGGAGGTAGGCAGCATCCTTATCTATCTTGAAATCCTTGGGGATATAGGAAAAATTATCAGGCTCCGAAGAGGCTATGACCCTCACATCCTTTCCCTGTATCTTGGCCTCCTTTATGGCCTTGGCTGACCAAGTGCCCGTGTTGATGTAGTCAACAGGCTTTCCGGGAAGAGAGAGATTCATGGGGACCATTGCAAACTGCAGGCTCGCGCCTCCCTGGACAAAGACTACGTCGAATCCGTCTCCCAGGTTAAGCAGCCTCTTTATCCTCTCCACGGCATCGTTTATGACATCCTCAAACCATTTTGAGCGATGACTTATCTCCAGGATGGACATCCCGGAACCCCGGAAATCAAGAAGTTCATCCCTTATCTCTTCAAGGACAGGAAGGGGCAGCGCAGCAGGCCCCGCGTTAAAGTTAAAGATCCTCTTTCCCATAGCTTCTCTTCCCTCCACCTAGTTTTTTAATTTCTTGTCCCGCAACATCACAGCGGACTTTACCACTAACCGCCATGCCCTGCTGGGGCACAACGAAGCATGAAAGTGCCGCATCTCATTCCGGACTCGATCCGGAATCCAGGCCGCCATTCCGGCGAAGGCCGGAACAAGGACTGGATAGCGGCCTGCGCCGCCATGACTATCTATTTTCATATAAAGGCCCTATTTTTTCTCGATCTCAACAATCATCTCTTTGACCATGTCCACACCGGCTCTGTATTTTTCATAAGGCGGCACTCCCTGAAGGTCTGACTCGATAATAGCCTGATCATAGGGAATAAAACCCAGAAAATGAAACCCGGGCATCTCCGCCTTAAGGAAATCCTCATCCTCCTTGGATCTTATCTTGTTTCCGACAAAACTCAGATTTTTTATTCCAATGTCGCCGGCTAGTCTTTGGACCTGATAGGCGGTCTCTATGCTCCTCCTTCCCGGCTCCACAACCACTATAAGGCGATCAACGGCCATGGCTGTGCCTCTGGCGAGATGCTCCAAGCCTGCCTCCATGTCCATCACTACCGCCTCGTTCCTCGCAAGGACTATGTGGCGAAGGAGATTTTTCAACAGAACGCTCTCAGGACACACGCAGCCTGACCCGCCCTTCTTGACCCCACCCATGACCATCAGTTTCACGCCGTCAATCTCAAACGACAGGCTCTCCGGAAGATCGTCCACCTGTGGATTGAGCCTGAAGAAGCCGCCCATTGTGCCCGGTGTAGCGCCGGTTCGTTCCTCTATGAGTGCCTTCATCTGGGCAATCGGCACTATGGACTCGGGATTTTTGACCCCGAGAGCCTGCGCGAGGTTAGCATCAGGATCAGCATCAATGGCGATAACCCTTTTTCCCCCCTCGACCAGGGCTCTTATGAGAAAAGCAGCAAAGGTGGTCTTGCCCACCCCTCCCTTTCCGCTTACAGCAAGTTTCATTATCAACCGCCTTTCAAAACGTAAATTCCAGCAGGAAGGGTAAGCTACTTCAATACATGATATTTTTCAAGAGGAGTTTTGATCGGCCGGCCGGTACAGGGACTCCTCCGCAAAAAGCCCTGATGGCATCGGCCACCTCCTCCGGCCTTTCCATCGGGACAAAATGGCCGGTTCCCTTGATGCATAGCATGGAGGCGCGAGGGGAGCTTTTCCTGAATCGCCTGGCAGCCGGGGGAAGGAATGTGTCGGATGTCTCCCCGTGGATCACGAGAACCGGCTGACGCAGAAGAGGGACGTATCGCCAGACATCATGAGGGCAGGTTGCAAAGACCCTTGATTCCCAGGCAGGCGAACAGGAGAGCTCTACCATCCCGCCCTCTGTCGCCTCGGTTCCTCCCTCAAGATAACCTTCCAAAAAGCCCGCCTTCCATCTCCGGAATGAGGCCTTTCTCGAATACACCTCTGAGATGGTTCTCATATCAGGCCACACAGGCCTTCTCCTGCCGGCCCTGAAGGCTATGGGGACAAACCGGGACAGACCCGTCTTTTTTGCCAGATACCACCACCACATCCAGGAAAATGGAAGTATTGTGGGATCAATAAGGACAAGTGCCTTAACAAGATCAGGCCTCTTGACCGCCAGAAGAAGGCTCGCTACAGCGCCCATCGAATGGCCGGCGGCTATGACATCGCCGCCCAGGAATTCGAAGAATCGTTCAAGATCAAGGCAAAATATATCCCAGCTCCTAAGTCCCGCTGGATCAGCCTCTGCCGAAGTCCTGCCATGGCCCCTGTGATCCATGGCCACAACCCTGAAATCATCTTTCAAGATCTCGGCAAGGGGACCGTAGGTGGAGCAATTAAATCCCGTTGCATGACTTACGTGCAGGACAGGACCGGTCTTGCCCCAGTTTCTATAGTGGAATCGTTCCTTTTCAGTCTCAAAAAAAAGCTCTTCAGCCATAAGCCCGAACTATAGCCCCCCGCTATTGATGCCAATGTCACCTTTCCCCGCGTGATTGTCAATGCCCGCAGGCGAACATACCGATTGATAAACAAGGGGCCTCAAGTAATTTGTTGATAAGGCAGCATCCTTCTGTTATCAATCTTCGGCGCGATACAAATCGGTGGGCTAAAGCATTTAATGCGCGACTCCCGCGCCTTACCGCCTCAAAGGAGACACCCGTGAAGACTTACTCTCTCACTAACCGCCATGCACTGAAAGGTGCACAACGAAGCATGAAAATGCCGCATGTCATTCCGGACTCGATCCGGAATCCAGGTCGTCATTCCGGCGAAGGCCGGAACAAGGACTGGATAGCGGCTCCCGGATCGAGGTCCGGGACAGGCTGCGCCGCTATGACTATCTATTTTCATATAAACAGGATAGTGAAGGCAGGCATTGGATGTCTATTTGCCACGTTGATTCTTTTCCCATTTCCGGGATCGGCCGCCAACTGGCACCTGTCCCTTTACACGGGACAGTGGGACGATGCGCCGCTGGGAAGGGTTTTGGCAGGCAAGGCCAACCTCCGGCAGGCATACATAGGCGCCCTCGCCCTGGGAAGGGAGATTTGGAGAAGCTCTAAAGGCGCAGCGAGCCTGGAACTGGAGGGGCAGTTAGTTGGAAACTGGGGGCGTGAAATCTATGAAGACGAAGACCCTTCGAGCGGAGATCCTGGATGGGACTGGGCTCCCGGCATGTCGCACGCTTCCCAGAACAGCGGGAGTCACTTCCACTGGGAGACTAATCTGGCACTTGTGGGAAGGTGGCACAAATTTCCCTGGAACCGCTATCTACAGACCAGCTTTTCCCTTGGTGACGGGATTTCATACGCAGCAAAGCTTCCACCCTATGAGGTTGATCCCCATGGACAGCTCCACGGAGAGCAGCATGCCGAAGTCCATACCAAGCGGGTATTGAATTATCTCCTTATAGAATTGAGTGTAACTCGTCCTGAGATCGCGCCCTGGAGTGTTTTTTTTAGAATACATCACCGCTCCGGCGTCTTCGGTCTGATAGACGACGTGGATCTGGGAAGCGACTTTGTCTGCCTCGGTGTAAGATACGATTTTTCTCTTGATAATTTTTGAGCACCCTTTTCTTATTTAACTGATAAATCAGAATGTTATGCGCTTTGAGATAGCTGTTTACGCTGAGCCTTCTTTTCTTGATCTGCTTTCGCAGAGACTGACAGCGGCCCTGCCGTCTCAGTGCCTGCCATCCCTTTCGCTGCTACCGATGAAAGAGAAAACGCCCGGGCTCTTTCTCCTCGCGGGAGACCCGAAGACAATGGACTCCGCACTTATCCTTGTATCCCGGGAGGTAGAAGACCTGGAGAAATGCATTGCCACTAAACCCGGAGAAGCGAGGCTTTCCGTCAGAAACCTCGAATACGGTGAGCCCTCCCCTGCCTTCTCTCCTCGTTCACCTTTCAAACCGGTCTCTTCAATTACTATATATCCCTGGACCGGGGATTCGACAGTGGATCATCCCTCAGATGTGATCTTGCTTGATTCTTCAAGCGCCTTCGGCTCAGGCACCCATCCCACGACAATCCTCTGTCTGGAGTTTCTTGAGGAAATGGGTATTAAGAAGAATATCTCAGCTTCTCTTGAAGGCAGTTCGGTTCTTGACTTCGGTTGCGGCACAGGAATCCTTGCAATTGCCGCCGTAAAACTCGGCGCCTTAAGGGCAGATGGAGTCGAGATAGACCATGAGGCCGCTCAAACCGCCTGCCGGAATGTTCGCCTGAACCGCCTTGATGACAAAATTGCCATCATCGAAGGTTCCTTCGATTTGCTCACTGCGAAGTACGGAGTCATTCTCGCCAATCTTGTGGCAGCAGCCCAGCTGAGGGTTGGAATGGATCTTCCCGAGCATCTCAACCCTGACGGATACATTCTGATATCGGGTTTCGGCATACCCCAGGCCTCTCAGATTGAACAGATATACACAGGAAAGGGTCTTAAGGCTCTTGAGCGCAGGGACAAAGAAGGATGGACCGCTGTGCTCTTTTGTAAGTCCTGATCCTTTCTCTTGACCCTTAAGCCGCCGCTGGACTAAATTCCCATTACGCACAACCAATCGTTAACAGCCCGTTGAAAAACGGCTGTTGACAGGGTGAGGAAAAATGTCCAGATGCAAGGCCTGCGATATTCCGAGGAATGAGGCGTACTTAGAAGTACACCGCAGTGACGGGGGATGAGCAAAACGAAGCAGATGGGCGTTTTTCAACAGCCTGTTAAACCCATTTGAAGGAGGCCGTTCCATGAAAAAATACCGGTTATTGCTTCTTGCTCTCATAGCTGTTTCTTTTACTCCATGTCTGTGCCTGGCAGACCAATCTTCCTCCCGTGATGCCATAGCAGAAGGAGATGCGGCTCATGGCCGCTTTGACAGCAAAACCGCGATGAACTCCTACGAAAAGGCGTTTCAAGCCGACCCGGGAAGCTATGAGGCAGCGTGGAAACTCGCAAGGGCCTTGATTGACGTGGGAGAGAAGCTAACCTCCAAGCAGGAGAGAAGGGAGCTGTATCTTAAGGCCAATAAGACGGCTAGGAGGGCAGTGGAAATAGATCCTGCCGGCTCAAAGGGCCACCTCTATCTTGCGATCTCTCTTGGAAGGGTTGCCCTGGATGAAGGCGGCAAGGAGAAGGTGAAGCTCTCAAAGGAGATAAAACAGGAGGTTGATAAAGCCCTTGAACTCAATCCCTCGGAAGATGTCGCCTGGCATGTGCTGGCCCTCTGGAACAGAAACGTCGCGACCCTTTCCTGGATAGAAAGAAAATTCGCTGACGTTTTTCTGGGAGGAATTCCAAAGGAGGCTTCAGTTGAAAATGCAATGGAATACCTCAAAAAAGCGGTTTCTATCAAGGACTCCCACATCAACCATCACCTGGAGCTTGGCATCACATACGACATGCTCGGCAGAAGGGAAGAAGCCCTTAAGGAATACCGCAGAGTAATGGAACTCCCGATAGCCGACGCGGACGACGAAGAGAACAAGGCTTACGCTGAAAATGGTTTGAAGGAGTCCTTGAAGCCAAGATGAAAGAGGGTCTCCGCCTCTTTTGTCCTTTTACCCGCTTCCACCCGGTGGGCGCTGAATTCCCGACGAAGCGGGTAATCGCGTCTGAGTGAATCAAAATCCCGTCCTGATCTGAGGGCCCGATCATCAGCCATTATGTCATAGGCATGCCTGACTGCCGGGCGGAGAAGCCCCTGGGCCTGCTGATCAGGAAACTCAGTCAGGCCTATAACCTTCTCACCCCTTGATCCTATTGCGTCTTTAGAGCTCCAGCGCGCTTCCCTGCCGAGAAACCCGCACAGGGCCTTGTAGATCACCTCGGTTCCCCTTACCTTGGCGTCATAGCTGTATCCCGCGATATGAGGGGTTCCGATTGAAACCGCCTGGAGGGTTTCAAGGGAGATGCCGGGTTCATCAGCCCAGACATCGAGACATGAAAACGTCGCTCTCCGCGCGGCTAAGGCCCTTCTCAGGAGACCCTCATCCATAACCTCTCCGCGCGATGTGTTTATGACAAAGGCGCCATCTCTCAGGCCTGAGAAAAATGACTCCCCCGCAAGCCTCGTTGTCGGCCATCTTCCCCCTGTCACCAGAGGAACATGCAGGGTTATGACGTCACATTGAATGATCTCTTCAAGCGGCCTGAAAATGTTAAAGCCGGTCTGCTCCTGCCGTGGCGGATCGTTTAGAACCGTTTCCATACCGAGGGCCTCAGCCATGGAGGCGACCTTTGTCCCGACATGCCCGACCCCTATGATCCCAAGTGTCTTCCCCTTTAATTCACATCCGGTAGAGAAGGCATATTCAAGGAGCGCGGCAACGATATATTCCGCGACCGATACGGCATTGGAGCCTGCCGCGTCGAAAAAGGCTATGCCCTTTGAGGTGAGATATCCTTTGTCCACATGATCTGTTCCGCTTGTGGCAGTGCCTACGAACCTGACCCTCGATCCCTCAAGAAGCCGCCTGTCAACTTTAGTCACGCTCCTTACCAGAAGCGCATCCGCCGCGGAGACATCCGAAGGCGCGATCTCTCTTCCCTTCTTTACAAATACATCCCCAAGGGAGGCGAAGGCCTCACTGACAAAAGGGATGTTCTCATCCGCGACTATCTTCATCTATCTTGACGCATCCGGCTTCAATATAAGAGAAGCCTCTTTTTTCTTTTCAACTTCAGGCCTTGTAAAAGGCGCGGTCCTGTATTTTCCCTCAAGATAGAGCGGGATCTGATCGGTGTGATGCGGGCTTTTTATGTGGCCCGACTCCCCTGTAGGAAGGACGTGATAGGCCCCGTCAGGGCGTGCGAGATCCACTATCATTCTCATTGAAACGCCGTGATTGCATGAATAGGGACTGTTATAGTGATATTGCTTTTTGTTGATTGTAAGTGGGCTTCCCTCGACAGGAAACGGACCCAGGTTGAAGATGAGATCAAGCGGCCTTTTCTTCCCCAGTGGATGCTCGAAGGTAAGCGCATGGAGGCTCCCCCAGGTCCACTTCTTCATGTCACTCCCCAATTTCCCTTCAATCTCCGTGACCGCGTTTTTCAGGGCCTTTGAAACAGCGTCTCTGAAGGTTTCTTTCACTGAGGTCGAGATGTCGTCACAGAACATACACTTATCCGCTTCTGCCATAGCCTCGATGGCCCTGGCCGGAAAGGAGACCGTCTTCAGGTATGCAGCGTACAACTCATCGCCCAGTTCGTCCTTGAATACCGCGTCAAGCAGATGAATGAAGGAAACCTCAAAGATGGAGGCCGCGACACTTTCCTTTTCCATCCTGTAATCCCAGGAAGACAGTATCGCTTTGAGCTCAGATGCCTTCTGATCGGGAAAGGCCCCTTTAACGGCTTCAATCATCAAGGGGTTGATCCGCCTTGCTATGAGGGCCAATACATCCATCTGTATGGCCATAAAATCCGAAGGCGCGAATTTCTCCTTCGCCCCCAGAAGCTCCTTGATCCGCAGGGATCTGTCGGCCGGCTCCCAGTAGGTGGTTATCTGATAAGGGTAATCCTCACCCGCGAGCCTGTTGTTGGCGGTAAAGATAACCCCGTTTATGGGATTGATGACATGGGGCTTTTCCTCATGGGGAACATAGCCCTTCCATTCGTATTCATCCGTCCAGCCCGGCATCGGAAGAAGGCCGTCTCCCTTCGCCCTTATCACCACCGGGGAGCAGCACCAGAATCCTATTCCACCGCCTGCATCCGCAAAAACGAAGTTCTGTCCCGGAAGCTCCCAGCGGCTGAGCGCCTTTCCTATCTCTTGGACAGTCTTTGCCTTCATGAGAAGATATCCCGGGTCGGCAGGCTGGGGCCTCTCCGAAAAAGCCCATCTGGCCGATATAGCCGTCTCTGCATCGGGTCTTTCAATGACAGGCCCATGCCTTGTGAGAAATATCTCCTCCTCGACGGGCGCCTCACCCTTTACGGCAATGGTCTCCTTTATGACCCTCATATCCTCCCACTTGCCGTTAAAGAGATACTGTCCGGCATTCTTGGGATTGGTCTTTTCGACGTAGAAGTCCACGTCGTCCGTCATCACATTGGTTACGCCCCACGCGGTTGAGCCTGTGTGACCTATTGGAATCCCCGGCACACCAGGGACGACAAAACCCATCACATCTATGGTGGGAGAATTCAAATGCACCTCCCACCAGAATGAAGGATTTGTGAGAGAGACGTGGGGATCATTTGCCAGTATTGGTTTCCCGGATAAGGACTTATCCCCGGAAACAACCCAGTTGTTGCTTGCCCCTGAACCGCCCAGAGGGAATATCCCGTCGAGAAGGGCCAGGACCTCCTGTGTCCTGTCTATGCTGGCTTTAAGGAGCTTTTCATTCTTTATCACAATCGGAGCGTCGCCCGGCCATCCGGGGAAGGCTTCCTTAAGACGCTCCTCGCCCACCTTTTCAAGCAGTCTGCGGGCCGTCATATCCGCGCGCCAGCCGCTGCTGAGCGACCAGTTGACCACCTTGAGGACGGCAATATAGTCCTCAGACGTCCAGGGAGAGGGCCTGAAACCGAGGATGGTAAATTCTATCGGAAGCCTGTCCTTGTGGGAATCCATGAAGGCGTTTATGCCCTTTGAGAATGCGTCAAGGAGAGGGGCGACCTTCTCGGATACACCGGCATCCGCACCGGCGGCGGCAATCGTCCTGAAATAGCGGTCAACAGCAATAAACTTCTTTCCCAGGATCTCCGAAAGCGCACCCTTTCCAAGCCTTCGATGAAAATCCATCTGCCACAGGCGATCCTGGGCCATGGCATAACCGAAGGCGAAATAGAGATCCTCTTCGTTTCGCGCGTATATGTGGGGCACTCCCCAGTCATCCCTGACAATCTCAACATTATCAATTATGCCCTTGAGCGCCAGTTCACCGTTTACCTGGGGGAGTTCTTTTGAAAGCCGCCACTGAAGCCACAGATACCCGCCACCCGAGAGAGCAGCCAGGATGCACACCACCACAACCACCGTAATCCACATCCACCTCTTCATGTCACCCTCCTCCGTCACAAAACGCCTGCGCCTTCCATCAAAACAGAAAAAGGCTGGCAGCCGGTTCGAGTTTCGTGAGCCTCCAGACATCCCGGCGAACGGCCCCGATACCCGTTTGCCGCTCAATTTTGCCAGAATGCACCGATTATCTTCCCAGATCAAACAAAATTCGGAATATCCCCGGAAAAATATGTTGATGTCTCTATCAGGCTACGTTAAAATGACTAAACATTAGATATTATTGACGCCTTCAAGAGTCCGCCGGGCTCTTTTCTGAAACATACGGTCTTTTAAGTTTTGGGAGTATAAATTGTCATAATGGAGACACCCGAATGACCCGGGACTTCCTGCAAGCGACCGGCCTGATCAACAAAGGCAGCCTCCGTCCTGACGGAGCAATGACCGCTTCCGATTCCGGTCTTGACCCCATCTCGTCCCTCACACACCCGGTTTCCACCAGCAGATGCCTTGTTGACATCCCGGAATGTTTGAAATGCCGTAGTTGGCCTTTAGCTTTCTTAAATCATAAAAGATATTTGATTCAACTAGTTAAGTTACACTTTATAGCCTTGTGCTAGATGGATCTATTATATTATTTATTAACTCAGTATCACACCATATTGAAATGCTTTGCTATTTGCTTAAGCAAAATTGCGTTGATGAGCCATTTATTCAATATAGTTGACTAATTCTTTTGAGTAAGTCTTTTGTGATATATTTTTTCCGTCCAATATCTGTTCGCGGCACGCCTCCGGCGCGCCGCGAATGGGCGAGCTGAGCTTCGCTCCAGCGCCTGTCCTACAGGCCGCCGGAGGCGGCCTTTCGAACAATCGCTGGAGCCTTGCCCATTCGCAAAATGCCAAAGGGAAGATCGATGGAAGATAGAACAGCCGAATTCAGACTCGCGCCCATTCCAGCGTTTGATGCCCGCCGGGGTTATTCCCGATGGGTTACTCCTGGGGTCGGGACTCGGTCTGCGGAAAGAGGGTCTCTCGCCGAAGCGGATTTGTGGGTTGATCGGGATGGGAATCTATTTGCGCGTTTTAGGAGCCGGGGCTATTCACTTCATTTCAAAATGAAGTCAGTACTGCGTGAAAAGATAGCTCCGGAAATGAGAGATAGTATCGAGGAGTTTCTGTTCAATATGTTGATAGAATGGGCCGTAGATGGGGTTGACGACGACTTGGAGTGTGATGCTGTCGAATATGATGATAATGATTGAATAGCGAGGAATCATGAAATCGGTAACATGCAAGAATGCCTACTATGTCAAGCTTGGTCGGAATGGCAAATGGGAGGAGTCAAGTATTAAGAAAGGCATGATTCGCATAGGATGGACGAACCAGTCGCTTGCAGACATAAACAACGGCGACTGGACGAAAATTCAAAAAGAGCTGGAAGAAGAAGCAACAGACAAAGGAACGGCGACGCGCGATTGTCGAGCTCTCCGAATGCTATGCGAATCAACACCCGATGATCTTTGGATCACCTTTCATGCCAACCACTTATGGTGGTGCAAGGTCGCCGAACCACGCATATCGGAAGACAAGGTATCGAAATTCCGAAGAGTCGACGGCTGGGCCTGCGAGGACGCCTCCGGGCGGGCGCTCTTGACGACCCAAATCCCTGGAAGGTTAGCCAAATTACAGGGATTCAGAGGAACAATCTGCAAAGTCAAAGAGGTTGACGAGTTGGCCCGGTTGTTGAACTCGCAGGAAAGCGCCGAGTACACCGCCGTCCTGCATTCAAAAGAGACGCTTTGTCGACACGTGGAGAGCGGGCTCCGGAGGCTCCATTGGAAGGACTTCGAGACGCTGGTCGACCTCTTGTTTCGGGCTTCTGGGTGGCGACGCGTGTCGGTTGTCGGCGAAACGATGAAATTCTCAGACATCGAACTTGAGGAACCGATCACAGGAGAGATGTATCAGGTTCAAGTGAAATCTACCGCCACGCTGCGCGACTTCGCCAAGTACTCCGATCTATTCGGAGGGGGCAAGTATCGAAAGCTATTTTTTGTGGTCCACTCGCCCGACACGAAACTTTCGGCGATGACAGTTTCTGATGAAGGACTGGTCCAACTTGTACTTCCCAGGCGTCTTGCTGAAATGGTGGTCGACCTTGGGTTGCTCAACTGGCTTATGGACAAGATCCGATAGGCGTGCGAACAAGAGCGTGAACGCGGATGCTCCGCACACTGCGTGTGCTCCACACCGGTTACGCTCCTCGTTAGGCAACATATAACGGTAAGAAGAAAAGGAGACAATCATGAAAAAGCTGCTTATAATTTTACTTATGGTTATTGGCATTTTGGCATTGCTTATTGTTACCCTTCCGAAATTAACTTCCAAAGAAACATGCACCTATGATGAAGCTATCAGACAATTTTCCAAGGGCAAATTTGTCACTGTTGGCGATAAAAGGATTCACTTCATTGAAAAAGGAAATGGAAAACCGATTATACTTATTCATGGGTTCCTCTATCACACGGTAATGTGGAAACAAAATATTGATGCCTTGGCCAAAAAACATAAGGTTTACGCGATCGATCTTTGGGGATGGGGATATAGTGAAAGACTGAAGGAGAATGAATATAGCTTCGAACAATACGGAAAACAGATTGTGGGATTCATGGACGCCCTGAATATTAAAAAGGCCACTCTTGTGGGACAGTCCATGGGTGGAGGGATTTCGGTTTATGTGGCTGCGCACAATCCTGAGAGGGTAGATCGACTTATTCTAGTTGACCCGGCGGTGATCCCTTATCCTATGACGACGGCAGGGAAAATCTATCAGCTTCCCTTTGTTGGCGAGTTTATGAATGCCATTCCTGGAGATGCTTTGGCAATAAACAATATTAGAACGATATGGTTCTACGATAAAAACAAGGCAGATGATGAGTACTGTAAAGAAGTTCTGCAGCCGTTTTGCATCAAGGGTTCCTACTCTTCAATGATATTTATCCTTCGTAATGTATTAAAAGAGCCCTATGTCGAAAGGGAGGCAAATCTTTTGGCCAAAATGACTATACCAATCTTAATCATTCACGGGAGAGAAGATAAGGCAGTGCCTTTAGATCGATCACAAAAATTGAATGATCTTTGGAAGGGATCAAAATTGGTAGTTTTTGATAAGGCGGGGCATACCCCACATGAAGAGTATCCAGAGAAGTTCAACAACCTGGCATTAGATTTTTTATCTGAATAAATCGGTTCAGAGGTAAGTTAGGCACATCACGATTTCTTGCCTAACCCTTATAAGGGGGTGCTCATCGAAGCGCGGAGAGCTTCTCTACTGGCCACAAGCACGGCATCCAGGGTGTAGGCGGTTGCAGTCTCCTGTTGAGGATACTGCGATCTGGAAATTGTTTCGTACCCTCATTACCGTCCCAGTCAAAGGTCTGGCTAATAAAGACATTCCCGGTATCACGTCGTTTCAGCGCCGAAAGGTGGGCAAATGAGGGCCGAACCAACCGCCGGGCAGCTTTTTCGTTCGGCAGTCCTCTTTCTCACGGAAGTGTTATCAAATAAGGGAGGATAGAAATGTCGCAACCGGCAAAGAGGAAGAAAAGAAAAGTTGGCGGATCAGGCATCAAGACCGGTATGTCCCCTGGGACAATGGTTTTCATCGGAGAACAGAAAAAGGACAGGGTGCGGATTGATGTCATAGATTACAGCGAGACCGTTCTGAACGAACTGCGTGATGTATCCGTGAATCAATGTGGGGATTTGGCCAAAGCGGACAGTGTCACCTGGATCAACGTCAACGGCATCCATGATATAGGTCTGATCGAAGCGCTGGGGAAATGCTTTGGTCTTCATGCCCTTACGCTGGAAGACATCGTCAATACCGGCCAGCGGATTAAAACCGAGGAATACCCGGGTTATATCTTCATCGTCCTGAAGATGATGACATTCAACGAAGCGGCAAACAACATCGAAATCGAACATGTCAGTCTGATCCTTGGAGAGAATTACGTGCTTTCCTTCCTGGAGGACGAGGGCGACGTATTTGACGCGGTGAGAGGCCGCATCCGGTCCGCCAAGGACCGCATTCGCTCGATGAAATCGGACTATCTCGCCTACGCCCTCATGGATGCCGTTGTGGACCACTACTTTCTGGCCCTCGAACGCATCGGCGACCACATCGAAGATATTGACGACAGGATTCTAGCCGAACCGAAACCGGATGATATTGGGGAAATTCATCGGCTCAAACGCGAGATCCTGAGTCTGCGAAAGGCGGTATGGCCGCTTCGTGAGGAGATCGGGGCGCTTGAAAAGAGCCGGCCGGAGATGATACGCCCGGAGACCGGAGTATTCCTGCGTGATTTGCAGGACCACACCATCCAGGTAATCGATATGGTGGATAGCTTTCGCGACATCCTCGGCGGCATGCACGACACCTATTTGTCCAGCATCAGCAACCGCATGAATGAAATCATGAAGGTGCTTACCATCATCGCCACGATTTTCATCCCCTTGACCTTTATCGTGGGCGTGTACGGAATGAACTTCGAGAACATGCCTGAATTGAGATGGCCTATGGGCTACTATATGATTTGGGGCGTTATGCTTGCCGTTGGGATCGGCTTACTCGTCTATTTCAAGCGGAGGAAATGGATTTGAAGTACAGCGATCGCCGGGAGCACAGAGTTAAATTTTTCTGGCATGAAGATAGATTCCGCAATAGAATTAGTGCTGTTTGTTTTTGAATCTCATCCGGCTTCTGCCTTCAGCCTGGATGTTGTTGTTGCAAAAGGCATTTCATCATGCCTCAGCAGGGATATTGAACATGGAAGCAGTCTTCAGTTTTCTGAAAGTTTGCATAATAACCTTTGGCATACTCGCCGGGCTCTTCATTTTACTCCTGGGACTGCCGCAATCCCGCCTCCGTGGGATTACACTGCAGATAGTCGGATGGGGGCTGAATGCGTTTACGGGGCTGTGTGTCCTCTATATCATTAACCCGGCTGATATTCTTCCAGACATTATACCGGTCCTGGGTCAGGTGGACGACGCGGCGGCAGTCGTCACTGCGCTCTTTAGTGGCATTACCGGCATACTGTGTATCTTACAAGGACGGAAAACCATTGCCCAACTGCCAAGCCCAAAGACGGACCGTGAAGTTGAGAAATAGAAACTCATACCATCACCAGCAAGCGGATAGACATTCGCCGCTCGCTTATTGCGCCAGTTTTGCGCGAAGTCACTAAAGCCATTAGTCACCAAGTCCGTTTCATTTTAACGGTAATTTGCCCAATATCAGGCAATTGATTAAAGGAGAATCATTTATGGCATATAAAGATATTTTAAGAAACGCTATAAAATCATTCGAGGATCTGGAGAAATGGCTTGCCGGGCGAAAGGCTAAAGTTGATCCAAGACTTAAGGATGTAATTGCCAAATATCCCATGAGAGTAAATACTTATTACCTTGGCCTGATTGAAAAAATGAATGACAGTATCTGGAAACAGGCAATTCCTGATGTCGAGGAACTTGAACACTATATGGATCTGTCAGAAGATCCATTGGATGAGGAAGGAGATATTCCGCTCGGCGGTCCAAGGACAATAGTCCACAGGTATCCTGACAGGGTTTTATTGCTTGTATCAAACGAGTGCTCAATGTATTGCAGATTCTGCACCAGAAAACGGAAGGTCGGGGATGACCGGAAGAACCCGTCTATGGAGGATATTAAAAAGGGGATTCAGTATGTTGCATCGCACGAAGACATTAGAGACGTATTAATCTCTGGCGGAGATCCGCTGTTGATATCCAACAGCAGGCTTGATGACATCCTGGGAAAACTGGCAGAAATTCAACACCTCGGATTAATAAGAATCGGCACAAGAGTCCCTTGCGTCTGGCCGCAAAAGATTATTGAAGATAAAGAATTAATTGAAGTGCTGAGAAAACATACGCCCCGGTCCGCCAAGAATCCGCAGCTTTACATAAACACGCACTTTAATCATCCAAAAGAAATAACTGATGAAAGTTATCAAGCCATCAAAATCTTAAGGGAGCTGGGTATTCCAATAGGAAATCAAACGGTTTTGCTTAAGGGTGTCAATGATGACACAGATGTAATGCGAGACCTGGTACACGGCCTCGGTAATATGGGAGTAAGGCCATACTATATGTACTACGCTGATCTTGTTGAGGGAACAGGCCATTTTAGAACAGCGGTATCTAAAGGGAAAGTAATCTGCAGGGATCTTTGCGGTACCACTACAGGTTTTCTTCGCCCCCTTTATGTAGTAGATGCGCAGGGCGGAAGAGGTAAAGTTCCAGTAGATCTTGGATATTCAGAAGGAATTAGTGAGGATAAAAAGGGTGGCACGTTTACCTCAGCTATTGGGCTGGGAAAGGTCTATGTAAATGATCCAATAGAAAGAATAGAAGGCAAACAAAGGAGAGAACGCGGTGTGCAAAAGGCTAACATGTTGAAAGGGAATAACAAACAATAAAAAGATAGCTTCATTTAGCCATAGCGCATTTTTTATAATTGAAATAAGCGTATGGGATTTATTGAGTCATGGAGAACATAATATCAAGTGAGATATGTAAAAAATGTGGTGAATGCTGCAAGCATTACCCTTTTGTAGAATTATCTCAAAATGACATTTATGAGTTAGAAAAGATGACAGGATTGCCTCTTGATGTTTTTGCGAACCAAAAAGGCGAAGAAGTTGAAGAATATTTTTTGTCATTTAAAGAAAATGGGGATTGTTTTTTTTTAAATGATAATAACGGCAGCTGTTTTTGTGGTGTATATGAAGCTAGACCAGCACTTTGTAGAAAGTATCCATCAAAACCCAGCCAGAATGAAGTCTGTCATTCAAACAGGAAAATGATTCTGCTAAATAATTCCGGCTGACCGATCACTGGTGCCGGCCCGAAGGGCCCCGCTGACTATTCTGATTTCCAGCCGGAACCTTGAATATTTAGGGCAACGACACAAAGGAAATTGCATAGAGAAGGCGTTTTGGAATATAATCTCTCTGGCTATCAGGTGTCCCCAGCCGCAGTGAGGCCAATTCGAGTCATATTTAAATGTTTAGTGAATTATTAACCATGAAAGGAGACAGAGATGACAAAGGGTATTGATAAGAAGAAGGAAACCAAAAAGAAACCGGCAAAAACGATGAAAGAAAAACGGGCCGAGAAAACTGCCAAGAAAGAGTAAGAAAACCGGCACGCCTAAGTGCCTTTAATCTTAAGGGCGCTCAAGGAAGGCCGCTGTACGCAATTCGCCGCAAGTCCCCGGCCCTGCGGTCTGAGTCCAAAAGTTGGACCGCTCAGGCGCAAGGTTGCTGTGCCAGGAGATACGGTATGACATCAAACAAATACCCGGCGATACTGTTGACTATAGTGGTTATTTTCTGGGTTTGGTCGGGGATCGAGCCACATGATACCCGACTCACCTGGGTCTTGGAAACTCTCCCGTTCATGCTTGCTTTGCCTGTTATGCTGTTTACATACAAGAGATTTCCATTGACCCGCCTAACCTACACGCTCATTGCTATCCACGCCATGATACTGATGCTGGGCGGCCATTACTCCTATGCCAAGGTACCGTTGGGCTTTTGGATGGAAGACTGGTTCGGATGGTCTCGCAACAACTACGATAAGATCGGGCACCTCATGCAGGGCTTTGCTCCGGCGATCTATGTGCGAGAGATTATCGCACGAACATCGCCGCTAAAATCCGGCAAATGGCTTGCCTTCATATCTGTCGCTGTCCCTCTTGCGTTTTCAGCGCTTTACGAGATCATTGAATGGTTGGCTTCCCTTTCCAATCCAACCGATACTGAAGCCTTCCTTGGAACACAAGGTTATATCTGGGACACGCAAACCGATATGTTCTTGTGTCTCATAGGCTCAATCGTTGCTCTCATTTTGCTTACGAGATTGCACAACAAGTATCTTTCAAGAATTGGCGATGACCGCTCTTCATGAAAGATCTCCTATTCACCGCTGTTCTAGTGGAAAAACGCGGGAGGAGAAGTCACCTTTGAAATGAAGGCACCATGATTTTAACCAGGTGAGCAAATCCCATCAAGGATCAGAAACTACAAAATTTCTGGAGCCACCGTGCGGAATCGAACCGCAGACATCCTCATTACGAGTGAGGTGCTCTACCAACTGAGCTACGGTGGCCCCGAAAAAAACGGATTTATTATAGATTCTGATTGCCTTTCTGTCCATTTATTTTTATTAAATGGACATTCGGAGGATCTATGAGGCGAGCAAGCGATTACATTGTCTTTCCCCTCGATCTGCCTGACCGTGCAGAGGCTATGCGATATGTAACGACGCTCCGGGAAAGCGTAGGAATTTTCAAGGTTGGGCTTGAGCTTTTCATAAAGGAAGGCCCCGACATACTGGCAGCGATCAGGGCTGAAAGCCCGGCCGGGATCTTTCTTGATCTGAAACTCCATGACATACCGGAGACCATGAGGCGCGCCCTTCGCTCGGCAGGCTCCTTGGGAGCCGAGTTTGTGACCGTGCACTGCGAGCAGGGCCAGGGCATGCTGAGAGATGAGGCCACAAAAGGATCAAACACAAAGATCCTTGGTGTTACGGTACTGACAAGCCTCAACACCGGCCATCTGCTTGAGCTTGGTTACAGGGAGGATCTGGCGAAAGACCTCCAGCGACTGGTTCTCAAAAAGGCCTTTATTGCAAGGGATGCGGGATGCCATGGTATTGTTTGCTCAGGCAAGGAAGCAGGCGCAGTAAAAAAAGAACTCGGCAGGGATTTTCTCGCCGTGACACCGGGCATAAGGCCGAAGTGGTCCCTTGTCGCCAAGGATGATCAGCAGAGGATAGTGACCCCTTCCGACGCCGTAAGAGACGGCGCGGATTACCTTGTCATCGGCAGACCCATAAGGGACGCAAAAGACCCGAAGGAGGCATGCCGAATGACCGCTGAGGAGATCGCCTCAGCGCTTTGAAAGGAGCTTTGCCTTAGGCACTGACATGAGGGTTACGGTGGCCTTCGCGGCTAAAGCCGTCTCCTTTTCCCTCTCGTCAAAGATCTCGGATTCGGCGATAAGTATCGTGCTTCCATCCCTGATAATCCGTGATCTGCACTCAAGCGCGCGGCCGAATGCGGGTCTCAGAAAATTTATCTTGAATTCGATTGTGAGGATCTGGCGGTCTTCCGGCACAAGGGTAAAGGCAGAGTACCCGGCGGTATGGTCCGCCATGGTGGCCATTACGCCCGCGTGGATAAAGCCGTCCTGCTGCCTGTGCTCCTCCCCGATAACAACCCTGGAGCGGAAATATCCACTCTTTGTCTCCAGAGGCTCTATGCGGCAGTATTTTATGAAGCCGCGGCAGTAATCAGCGGCAAGAAAGGCCGCCCTTTCCGGGCTCAGTTCCGGCACGGCAGACAACCTTGGGCGTCGTCAGGGCTTTGAAGGCTCATTAAATCTTTCCTATCCATTTCCAGCACCCTGCAAAAGGGCTGTTATTCCTTTCCTCACAATCATCACGGCTATGGCCGCGAGAAGAAGGGCCGCTATCTTGGAGACGGTCTTGGCCCCGGCCTTGCCAAGGAGCCTGTTTATTGAGCCAGCGGCAAGAAAAACCGCTCCCGCCATGGCGATATTTATCAGCAGGGCTAAAGCGGCCGGAATCGCGCCGTGTTCATTGACAAGGAGGATTGATGTCGTAAAGACGGCCGGCCCGGCTATCAGAGGAACCCCGAGGGGAACCGCTCCGAGGCTGTCAGGATCCACCTGTTTTCTGGCCTTATCTGTTGTGATAAGGTCGCTCATCGAGATGACGAACAGCAAGACACCGCCCGCCACCATGAAATCCGCTACCGTTATGCCCAGAAGCCTCATAACCCCGTTGCCCACAGCCAGGAAGCTCAAGGCCACCGCCGCGGCTGTTGCCATGGACTGATAGATGACCCGTTTAACCTTGAGAGGGTTAAGTTCCTCTGTCAGGCTGAGAAAGATAGGTAGCACCCCCACGGCATCAACCGCCACAAATAGGGGCACAAAGCAAAGCCAGAATGACCTCAAATAACGCCCTCCTCTCTGAGCTTTTCTATTTCCCGCAAGTCAAGTCCGCAGATCCCCTGAAGGACTTCAACAGTATGCTCGCCAAGTTCCGGCGAGGCGCTCTTTATGCCGGCCTTGCACCGGCTGAAGGCTCCGGGATAATCGGGAACCTTGACCTTTCCGAGGGTCGGGTGGACGAAATCGGACAAATAGCTGTTTGCAATTACCTGGTTATCCCCGGCAAGATCAAGCGGCCTGTTGACGGGCGCGCACACAAGATCGTACCCGCCGAATATCTCAAACCATTCATCAA
>JBGSUA010000101.1:0-14344 GCA_041753575.1 Desulfatiglandaceae bacterium | reverse complement strand
ACGTCAAGGAACTGCTTGACCTTATCCACAGGATTGTCAAACAGGAGAGGAGGCCATGCCCAGGAGCCGCCCTTTCTTGTCTTGAGATAATTAAGGCTGCCGGCGTTGCAGGCCGCCATCTCGGGCTTGAACCGCTCCAGGCACGAAAGGGGTCCTGAAATGTCCGGGCCCATAACTCCTGTGCTCATGTTTATTATGATCTCAGGAACCTTCGCCCTTATGGCCTCAAGCACCGCCCCGACAGTATCAAGATCCCATGTGGGAAGATGCCCCATGCCGGGGCTCTGATTCCTGAAATGGCAATGGACCACCGTTGCTCCCGCGTCAAAGGCTTCACCGGCCTGATCCGCCATCTGTTCAGGCGTAACAGGCACACTGTGCATCGCCGGATCGGTCAAAACGCCGGTCAGCGCGCATGTTATCACGACCTTATCAGTCATCTTCCCCTCCTGTATTGACCATCCCATTCTTAACGCACAAAACGTTCATGGCCGAAAGGCCAACCCCGCTCATGAAGATCCCGCCTTCGTTCTGTTTTCTGTTCCAACCTTCTCTCCAAGTCTAAGTCGAAATCGAAATCGAAATCGAAATCGTCTCTTAACGATAAGCCTGGTCTCCTCTTCTCATTTGCGATTACGACCCCGATACCGATAACGAAAGAAGGAGATATTTTCACAGCAATATAAAGTAAAGGTCTCATTCTTTCAAGGCTGAGCAATCTCCGCTCACCTAAAAAGAGGCATTGTCAATTCTTTCAATGGATAGTATGGTACAGAACACTGAGGTAGCATTCAGGACCTCATCGGCTTCATGATAACACAGGGCACCGGAGGGGGTGGAGGAGCATCTTGCTGGAACCATGAGTAATGCCTCGATGAGAAGTGCCAGGATCAAAGCCATAACCGCCTCTCTTGTGGCAGGCGCAGCCATAATGGCCGCGAAGTTCTTCGCTTACCATCTTACCGGGTCATCCGCTGTCCTATCAGACGCCCTGGAGTCCATAATCAATGTTGTCGCAAGCGCCTTCGCGCTTTTGAGCATAATCATAGGCGCAAGACCTCCCGACAAGACCCACCCTTACGGACATGGAAAGATAGAGTATTTTTCGGCCGGATTTGAGGGGGCACTTATCATGATTGCCGCCATAGGTATATTCAAGGTTGGCATATCTCATCTCCTTCATCCCGTTGAGCTGCCGGGCATTGACCTGGGACTGCTGGTGCTTGCCTCGGCCGGTCTGGCGAACCTCATCCTAGGGGCCTCACTATTAAATGCCGGGAGAAAAACCAACTCCCTTGCAATCATTGCCGATGGAAGGCATGTGCTGACTGATGTATATTCCACGGCAGGCGTCATAGCGGGGCTCTTGGTAGTTCGCTTAACCGGCCTTCTATGGCTGGACGGCGCTGTCGCATGCCTCATGGGAACTTACATAGCCATAGCAGGAGCAGGCCTTGTGAAGAAATCCTTCTCCGCGCTCATGGACGCCTCGGATGAAAGGCTCCTTGAGCGAATATCGGAACTCCTCAAAGGCCACAGAAAAGATCTCTGGATAGACATCCATCAGCTCCGGGCCTGGAGGGCGGGAGACATAATCCACATTGATCTTCATCTCATACTTCCAAGGAATTTGACTCTTGAAACGGCCCATGCCGAAGCCAAGGAGCTTGAGGCATTGTTGGTTGAAAGGTTCGAAGGACGGGCAAGTGTTCTTATCCATACGGACCCATGCGTTGATCCCGACTGCCCGGTGTGCAGGCAGTATTCCTGCGCCATCAGGGCAAAGGAATTCACGGCTGAGACATTATGGCACAAGGATACACTTGTGCTTAAAGGCGGTACCGGGGAAAGGCTGCAAATCTCCTCTGAAGACAATCGAAGTCTACGTGCCAATTCTTTGGCCACCACCGAGAGTCGAAATACTCCCCCCTCTCTACCTTAGGCGGGGATAGGAAATAGAGTGACGGGTTGTATTTTCACTTCTAATACGAGGAGGCGCCCCATGAGAAATTACAGCTTCGGTCTCTTGAGCTTTTTCATTATCATTTCATGGATCTCAGGGACTAACTCCCATTCGGCCCAGATTAAGTTATCCGGAGACCTTGAAGCAAAGGGCGACCTCATCCTTAAAGGAACCTTACAGCCACTTGTTTTCCCGGACGGGAGCGTGCAGACAAAAGCCCATCCACCCTATTTTTCAACAGTCATAGTCAGCCCCGGCACAACCGCAACCGAGAGCGGAGCCAACTTGATTGCCGCCATTGCCAAGATCACAGACGCCTCCGCAGCTAAACGCTATCTTATTAAGATTGAACCTGGCATCTATAATGTGGGGACCGGCTCTGTAATAATGAAGGACTATGTTGACATCGAGGGATCCGGAGAGAATGTAACAAGGATACAGGGAGCGCCGGATGCAAGATACAATTTGGGCGTTTTAAACGGCGCCTCCAACACCTCATTGAGGCTTCTCACAGTCGAACATAAGGGCGGAATTGAGCATGCTACTGCCATAATCAATATCTCTGCGGCGGCCACTATAGAAAGGGTAAGTGTAATTGCAGCAGCGATAGAGTCTGCTTGTGGCATTGAACACCGTTCTTCAGAGCTGGTTTTATCTCAGGTATCTCTGTCGGTTTCAAGCGACAGAACAGCCACAGGTATAATAGCCCAGAACTCCGATTTAAAGATAAACGATTTTACGATAACAGCCACCTCCTCGTCTGGGAGATCTTCAGCAATGAGGATTGATAACTCCTTATTCAAGATAGTTAGAGGTAATGTTAACACTTCGTCATCGGATAGCTCATTTGCATTCTCCATAGACGGCTCAAGTGGAGGCATCGCGGATGTTACGATTTCTTCTTCAGGAACAGGATACGAAAACATAGGCATACTCACCTACAGCTCCGAGTTTTCAATATCCGGGGTTCAGGCTGAAGTCTCAGGAGCTCAGACAAATAACGGCATCTCAGCAAAAGAGTCATCCTTGACCGTCAAGAACTCCATTATCAGGGCATCGGGTGGAACCTATTCGAGAGGTATAGCAAATAGTTCTTCATCTTTGACGATTACCTCCGGCATTGTTGAGGGTGAGGGAGGCTCCACCATCAATGTCGGCATATTGATATCAGAGGGCCCGAACAATATCATCGCCCTTTATTCTACCTTTAGGGGGGCTACCAAAAGCATAGGATCGCAAACCGGATGGACGTTTGACCTTGCAGGCTGCAAGCTGGACGGTCCTCTTTCCACTGGTATAGGCACCTGGCGATGCGCCTCATGCTATAACGGCTCCTACGCCCCTCTTAATTCAGCGTGCAATCCTTGACCCTGAGTCCGCCGGAAACCTCAACGGAATATCTCATGCAAGGAGGTGAAAGATGAAACATAGCCTGGTGGTTGCAATTGTCATTGTTGGCCTGGCCACTCTTTTTGTGCCCGCATGGATCATAATGGACGGCAATCTGACAGGGCTGGCAATAGCCGCGGATATTGAGTGGTCAGGAGATCTTGAAATAACAGGGGACTTGAAACTCCCCACAGCAGGAAAGGCCCTGGTGTTTCCGGACGGGACAAGGCAGTCAAGCGCCCCGCCGCAGTATGCGAGGACCATTATTGTCAGTCCTGTCGGCACCCCTCTCCAAAACGGCACATCCCTTCTTGCAAAGAGGGCCGCCATTACCGATGCATCGGCCGCAAAGCCATATCTTTTGAAACTTGAGCCGGGGACCTACGATATCGGCTCAGAGTCATTTACAATGGCTCAGTACATAGACACTGAGGGATCAGGAGTCCAGACGACAATCATTATGGGCGGAGTCGGAACGGGTGGGGTGATAATTGGATCGTCAAACGCAGAAATAAGGATGCTTACCGTATTTAACTATGGGGGCGGAAGCTCCGCTGCAGCCATTTTCAATTCCACCTCTTCTCCAAGAATAACATCGCTTAATGCAGAAGCTTCAGGCAGCACAACCAATACTGCAATCTATAACGTTAACGGTTCAAATCCCGCTATGGCGCACGTAAACGCCACTGCTTCAGGGGGCACTTCAGCTTTCGCAATCTACAGCTATATGTCATCACCAATAATGTCCGACATAAATGCCCTTGCTCAAAACGCAACAAATACTAACTGTGCAATCACGAACGAGGCATCCTCCGCGCAGCTACTATACTCCTCCGCAAAAGGACAAGGGGGCACGGAGGCAATCGGGATACGGAACCTCAATTCATCATCTCCCTTCCTGTTTAGCGTGATCGCAGCGGGTGAGGGAGGATCAAGCTCTTACGGAATAAAGAACGATTCCTCTTCCCCTATGATACGAGAGGTAGTGGCGAGAGGTTCGAGCGGATCATACAGCTACGGTATCTATCAGTCCGAAGGCGCGCCCTTGCTGATAAACGTCATTGCCTCATCCTCCGGTTCCACCCATTGCACGGGCATTCAAAACAGTAGCGCATCAACCTTCCTGGTTAACGTGACAGCGGCTTCCGACGGGGGCACCGCCTCAAACTACGGGCTTCATAACCCGCTTGGCCCGGCTACGGTAACGGCGGACCGCTGCTCATTTAGAGGTTCAACCAGAGCTGTTTCCGCTGTCAGCGGTCTGGTCTTGAAGATGGGAGGAACAAAGCTGGCCGGGACCCTCGATACGGCAGTCGGCACCTGGACATGCTCAAACTGCTATAACGAAAACGGAGCGGCCCTGAACGGCTCTTGCCAATGAAAGGAGCGCTAACCAACTAAACAACCCGCTAACGATCCGGAGGTGAACCGTGAAAAAACATGCAGCACTTTCAGCGATTATCACTGGCTTTATTCTGTCTGTATCAGCTCCTGGCCCAGCCGCGGACATAAGCGTAACGGGCGACATGGAGGTATCTAAGTCCGCTCGGCTAAGTCAGGCAGGAAAGGCAATAACCTTCCCTGACGGCACCAGACAGACAACGGCCCCCTTTAAGTATTCAAGAACCTTAGTAATAAGCCCAAGAGGCACGGAAGCAGAAAACGGCAATGCCCTTCTTGATGCAGTCGGGGCAATAACCGACGCCTCTGCTTCAAATCCTTATCTCATCCGTCTTGAGCCGGGGATATATGATTTTGCGACCGAATCCCTTGTGATGAAATCCTATGTTTCCATTGAGGGATCAGGTGAGGATTCAACAGTTATAAAAAGCAGCGTAAGCGCTTCTGATAAGGGCGTCATCATGGGAGCCTCTTACTGCGAGCTGAGGGATGCCACCGTCGAGCACACAGGAGGAGGGGCCTTTGCGATAGGGGTTTACAACAGCAACGCATCTCCCTGCCTCACCAGCCTTACGATCAAAGCCGCAAACGGACAGGAAACGTACGCTATCTACAACAAGGACAGCGCTCCTTCCATCAATAGAGTTGCATGCACGGCATCAGGGACAGGTGACATAAGCTGCGGTATCTACAATAAGGCCGGTAATCCAACCTACATCATGAACGTGACTACAAAGGCATCAGGAAGTCACAATAATTACGGCCTATGGAATACCGACGGCTCCTCTACCATCCTGCGACATATCACTGCGGATATCACAGGAGGCACTGACTGTTACGGGATATTCAATCAGGATTCGAATTGCGATATGATTTTCATAACCGCATCGGCTTCAGGCGGAGAAAACCTCAATGGAGCCCTCTTCAATTTATACTCCTGGGTATCTATGGTTAATATCACGGCACACTCATCAGGAGGTGTCAACAATAATTACGGCGTTTGTAATTCACATTCCGGTTCCGTTGTTATGAACAACGTGAAAGCGACAGCATCAGGAGGAGCTAAAGCACACGGCGTATATAACAACATGTCCGCTCCGTTCCTCACGAACGTTTATGCCGAAGGTTCGGGGGCAAGCACGAAGTCTTGCGGAATGACCAACTTTCCAGATACCGGCACGTCTTCGTACGTCCTGGCCGTTGATCGTTCCACCTTTAAGGGAGATGATGCGAGCATCTCGAGCAACGACAAGTACACGCTGAACATCGGTCTGAGCAAACTGGATGGAGCAACGTCGGCAGCGGGCACCTGGCACTGCTTCGGCTGCTTTAACGGTTCTTATGCCGCCCTTGGCGGAGATTGCCAGCCCCTGCCGTGAAAGGGTAATAGTGGACCTGAGATTACCAACCATTTGATCTGACGGCATATCATCTGTCCTATGAGTTGAATGCATATTTGAAGCTTGACCAGGCTGCTTGAGACGTATAAGGTATTTTACAGCGTTTCGTGCGGCGGCAATTCGGGCTTATCGGTAACATCTAATCCCACAGGTCAGGAAAATGATGGATTGCGAGACCCTTAGCCAGTGCTTCGATTTCACCTGTTCAAGATTGAAAGACAAAGTTGCTCTTACCTCCTGCCGAAATGGAAGGCCGGAAACGGAAATTACATTCGGCTCCCTTGCTCGTGACATAAATAGTTTTGCGAATAAATTCAAAAGCATGGGAATAGAAAAGGGTGATAGAGTAATCCTCTTCTTCCCCAAGTCCATGGCATTCGTGACAGCCCATCTCGGCCTGCAGAAGCTAGGCGCTATAACCGTCCCTTTGAATACGGGCTTCAAGAAGGCAGAGATGGAGTACTTCGTCCAGGATGCGACTCCGAAGATGATCCTTGCAGGCAGGGAACAGGAGGCCCTCATCAAAGAGGCGGCGCCAGGAGTAGAGTGCATTGTAGTTAACACGGATAACCCTTATGAGACCAACGCTTTCTTCCTGAACGCGCCGGATACTGCAATTGACAGCCCCATCGGGCCGGAAGACCCTGCCCTGATTATTTATACATCCGGCACTACCGGCAAGCCCAAGGGGGCTGTCTTGACCCAGCGAAATCTGGTAAGTGATGCAAGACACATAATCCAAATTTGGGAAATCAGTGATGCCGATGTCCTCTGCCATGCCCTTCCTCTCTTTCATGTGCACGGCCTATGTTTTGCCTTGCATACATGTCTGATGGCGGGCGCTCAAGTGATTCTTCTTGATGCCTTTTCACCTGAGACGGTGGTCCAAGTTCTCGCCGGCGGACTTGGAAATAAAGTCTGCACAGTCTTTATGGCCGTCCCGTCCATGTACGCAAAGTTGATGGAATTCGCGGGGCAGAGAAATCTGGATTTCGATCACGTCCGTCTTTGGACATCAGGTTCCGCCCCGCTTCTGCCCAAGGATTTTGAAAGAATAAAGAGGAGCTTCGGCAAGGAGCCTGTTGAACGTGAAGGCATGTCGGAGACGGGCATGAATTTTTCCAACCCTGTGCGAGGCGCCAGAAAACCTGGATCCATAGGCCTGCCGCTCCCGGAGCTTCAAGTAAGAATAGTTGACCCCGAGACATTTGAAGATGTTACTTCAGGATCAACCGGAGAGATATGGCTCAAGGGGCCTTGCATCACGCCGGGATATTGGCAAAAGCAGGAGGAAAGCAAAAAGAACTTCATTGACGGCTGGTTCAGAAGCGGTGACCTGGGCAAGACGGATGGAGATGGATACTACTACCTGACTGATCGGCTTAAACACATAATCATTTCCGGAGGGGAGAATATATCCCCCAAAGAGGTGGAAGTGGTCATCAACCGGATAGACGGGGTCATGGAATCCTCGGTTGTAGGTATCCAGGACGAGAAATGGGGAGAAAAGGTTGTTGCGGCCGTTGTGCCCAAAAAAGGCTCAGCCGTTTCCAGGGAGGCCATTATTACCTATTGCAGAGAGCATCTCCACAGTTGGAAATGTCCAAAGGAGATTCGTTTTGTGGACGCCCTTCCCAGGAATACAATGGGTAAGGTTCTTAAACAAGAAGTTGAAAGGCTTTTCTTGCAGTGAATGGGGGTACCTTAATAGTCAACCTTAAGAGAGTCACAGGAGGGTCGCCATGTACAGCACAAAAAGAAGCTTTTTCATTGTTTTGGTCGTTTCGCTTTTCCTTGTTGGGATTTTCCTTGCCAAAGGCAGTGAGGCCAGAGAGCTTAAGATCTCCCACCAATTCACCGAGGCTGATGCGCGAAACGCCCTCGCTGTTGAGTTCGCTAAACAGGTTGAGAAAAAGACCAAAGGCGAGTTGACCTTCAAGATTTTCCCATCCTCCGCACTATTCAAAGCAGGAGCCCAGTATGATGCAATGGCTAAGGGC
Source organism: Desulfatiglandaceae bacterium (assembly GCA_041753575.1). Classification (GTDB taxonomy): domain Bacteria; phylum Desulfobacterota; class DSM-4660; order Desulfatiglandales; family Desulfatiglandaceae; genus CG2-30-51-40. The sequence continues at coordinate 6,191 of JBGSUA010000101.1, read as the reverse complement.
GCTCTAGACCTTTCTGTTTTTCCACTCGCTTATGCATCAGGCAAGATCCCTCAACTGGAGATAACTCTTATGCCTTGCATTATCTCTGATGTTGACCAGGGCATGGCCTGGAAAAACAAGGCAATAGGCAAAAAAGTGGCACAGATATGCGAAGACAAGGGCATGAAGATCCTCACCTGGCTCTGGTATGGAGGAGGTATCGGAAGCCAGAAAAAGCCCGTCATCCTGCCACAAGACGCCAAGAGCCTGAAGTTCAGGGCAGCGGGCAAGTACTTTGAACACCTGTTGAACACTCAGGGGGCATCCATCACGAGTATGGCCTCTTCAGAGATCTATATGGCTTTTCAAACCAAGGTCCTGGATGCCTGTATGACATCAGCAGAATCCTTTGTCTCTTATAGGCTGTATGAGCAGTTGGAATATTTCAACAGCCCCGAGAGTTACTCGGTATGGTATATGGGCGAGCCATTGGTCATAAGTACCAAGACTTGGAATTCCCTCACCCCGAATCAGCAAAAGGTAATTGAGGCCGTAGGGGCGGAGTTGGAAAAGATGTCCAGGGATGACGCAGTCGCAGCAAATAAAGAAGTCGGCAAAGTTTTCAAGGAAAAGGGCATCAAGGTCCACAACATGACAAAAGACGAATGGCAGACATGGAGAAAACTGGCGGAAGAAACTGCGTGGAAGAAATTTGCCAGTGATGTTCCCGGAGGGCAGGAACTCCTGGACCTGGCAAAGCAATAACAGGCATTGTCCGGATACTAATTAATATTAATTCCGGGGTGATACCAGCTTGTTATATCCTTCCTTAAGGGTTGAGCTATGTCACTCCGTAAGACCTAATCTCAGAACGAGGTGAGTGGTCATGCCCTTTTCCCGGAACCCTCTTGTACGTATTACCCATGCGCTTTGCCAGGCTGCCGGATACATAAGCGGTCTTGCCATCCTGGCCGCGACCCTCATTATTGTGGAGCAGGTGCTGGTCAGGTATGTGCTGAACGCACCAACCATCTGGCAGGTGGAGATTGCCGTCTATCTTCTCATTGCCGCCACCTTCCTGGGTGCCCCTTATGGGCTCAAGGAAAAGGCCCATATCAACATAGATATTCTGGTCATTTCATTCCCTCAGCGGTTTCGGGAGCGACTTGATCTGGCAACCGCTTTTATCGCGCTTCTGTTTTGCATTTTTTTGGCATGGAGGGGATCTGTGATGTGGCTTGAGGCATTTGAAGGTAATTGGAGATCTTCAAGCCTCTTATCCTTTCCTCTTGTCTATCCTTACGCCCTCATTCCGCTGGGTATGATGCTAACCTCATTCCAATACGTTATCAGGATTATCGAACTGGTCGGGGCATTGGGAGCGCAGAGACAAATCCAGGGAGAAAATGCTGATAGTTAAAGTACAGTCAGACCGGGATTGGAAGGTCCCTTAAAGGAGTCAGGCATGGACCCGCTTTGGACAGGAAGCATAGTCACCCTCATCGCCATGGTATTCCTCTTCAGTGGAATGCCCATCGCATTTGCCTTGGGGGTTTCATCCCTATCAGCCATGTTTCTTTTCATGGACAGCTATCAAATCACCATGGTGGCTGAAACCCTGTATGAGGGGGTAAATGATTTCTCTCTCCTATCTATCCCTCTTTTCATATTCATGGGCATGATTGCTGCACTGACACGGGCCGGCAGTGACCTCTATGAGTGCTTCCACAGATGGCTATGCAAGATACCAGGAGGACTCGGTATCGGAAACATAGGAGCATGCGCGGTGTTTGCGGCCTTAACCGGTTCAAGCCCTGCCTGCGCAGCGGCTATCGGGACGATGGGTATCCCTGAGATGCGACGCAGAGGATACTCAAAGAGATTAGCCGCAGGCATCATTGCCGCAGGCGGAACGCTCGGAATTCTAATTCCGCCGAGCGTGACCATGATTGTCTACGGCCTCGCCACGGAGACATCCATAGGCAAACTTTTCATTGCAGGAATCATCCCTGGTTTGATCTTGACCGCTCTCTTTGCCTTATGGATACCACTGGCAACCTTCATGGATAGGAGAAAGGAGATCTCAGAGGGGGGCTCTATCCCGGATACAGAGAGTTATTCCTGGTCGGAAAAGCTTGCTGCTACCGTTAAGATCTTGCCCTTCCTGGTGATTGTCGCGATGGTGCTGGGCTCTCTTTACACAGGATGGGCAACCCCAAGCGAAGCGGCAGCAGTGGGGGCATTCCTTGTGCTGCTCGCGGCCATCGGTCTTTATAAGATGTACCGCCCCAAGGAAATAATGAATATTCTTATGAGAACCACCAGAGAGAGTACGATGATCATGATGATCATTGCCACCTCCTTTCTGTTCGGCGCAGTGCTTACGAACCTATATATTGCGCAGTCCCTTGCCCAAGGCATCGTAGCAATGCAGGTAAATCGCTGGGTGATCATGTTGATGATCAACATCCTGCTGCTGGTTGCAGGATGCTTTCTTCCGCCGGTTGCGATCATTCTCATTCTCTCCCCCATCCTCCATCCTATAATAACAGGTTTGGGCTTTGACCCTATCTGGTTCGGAGTAGTCATGACCATCAACCTTGAGGCCGGGTTGATAACACCACCGGTTGGACTCAATCTTTATATCGTAAAGGGTGTTGCCCCGGACATTCCACTCAGTACTGTCCTGGAGGGATCAATTCCATTCATTCTGCTTATGTTCCTTGGAATTGTTTTATTTTGCCTATTCCCCGAACTGGCCACATGGTTGCCTGCCACCATGCTTGGATAGGCGTCGAATCCCTTTTTCCTGTCAATGGCCCTCTGATCCAACAGGACTCAACGGCCCGTTGAAAAACTGGTCGTTGGCAAACTGAGTAAAAGTGTCCAGATGCAAGGCCCGCGATTACGGGGAACCCGCCCTGAGGGTGGGCGTCAGAGCAAATGCGAGGACAAATCTTGAGGAACGAGGCGTAGGTATAAGTACACCAGCGTTATCGTACCCCCTGCCTGAATCAGACGCCCAGTTAAGACAAAAACCTATCCGACATCAGAAGCCTTGCCAAGTTGACCCCCTCTCTGTTTCTTGAGCGAATCGTTTCCCCAGCTTCAGGAGACTGTCAGCCCCTTCCTTGACTAAAGCCCCATGAACTTTGCGGCGATGGTCTTCATGATCTCGTTGGTGCCGGCGAATATGGACATTACCCTGGTGTCCCTCCAAGCCCTGGCTATGGGGTATTCCTCGCAGTAGCCGTAGCCTCCGTGGAGCTGGAGACACTGATCCGCCACCCGCATGGCCATCTCCGTTGTCCAGTACTTGGCCATGGAGACTTCCACCACGATGTTTTTACCCTCCGTGTGGTCCATGATGAGCTTGTCGAGGAAGGTTCGTCCGAGCTTTATCTCTGTTGCCATCTCAACTATCTTGAACTGGGTGTTCTGGAACTTGGAGATGGGCTTTCCGAATGCCTTTCGTTCCTTGCAGTAGGGTATGGTCATCTCAAGCATTCGCTCCGCCGCAGCAACCGCTATGATGCAGCACATGAGTCTTTCCTGCTGGAGTTTCTGCATGAGCATCACAAAGCCGCTTCCCTTTTCGCCGAGCCTGTTTCCGGCAGGTATCCGGCAGTCGCTGAAATAAAGCTCGGCAGTATCCTGGCCCTTCCAGCCGATCTTCTTTATCTTCTTTCCCTTCTCAAAGCCCGGAGTATCTGCCTCCACAAGATAGAGATCAATGGCCTGATAGGAATTCTCGATCGCGGGGTCACGGGCCGCGAGCACCAGTAGATCACAGTTGATACCGTTACTGATAAATGTCTTCTGGCCATTAATTATAACATCGCCGCCCTTTTCAGCCGCCGTGGTCTTGATGGCCGCCAGATCGCTTCCCGTGTTGGGCTCGGTCATCCCGACGGCCGTTATGATATCTCCATAGACGCATCCCGGCAGGTATTTCTTCTTAAGCTCCTCCGACGCAAAAGAGGTTATGTAGGGAACTACGATATCGCTGTGCAGAGGGGCCGCAAGCCCCGTGAAATTGGTTCGGGAAAGCTCCTCTGTAAGTATGACCGAGTACAGGAAATCAGCGCCTACTCCGCCGTATTCCTCAGGGACACTGGTACATAGAAATCCCTGCTCGCCCATCTTCTTCCACACGCTCCTGGGGACGATTCCCGCTTCCTCCCATTCATCCACGTGAGGAGTCACTTCCTTTTCAAAGAACTTCCTTACCGCGTCTCTAAAGATATTGTGCTCTTCGGTGTAGGGTATGATTTCCATAACCAGCTCCTTGGCTAATTGTATTTCCCGATGATGGCGACGCTGCACACATTCATGTAGGGCACTCCCCCCAGGTTGTGGGTGAGGCCGAACCTGGGATTATCTATCTGCCTCTCCCCAGCCCTTCCATGAAGTTGAAGATACATCTCATAGAGCATGCGCAGCCCTGATGCCCCGATGGGATGTCCAAAACACTTAAGTCCCCCGTCCACCTGGCATGGAACCCCTCCTCCCCTCAGATCATAAAAGCCGTCCAGGGAATCCCTCCAAGCTCTTCCGCGCTCCGATATGTACAGGTCTTCATAGGTTACAAGCTCTGTGATGGAGAAGCAGTCGTGAACCTCCATCATGCTTATCTCTTTTCTGGGGTCCTTGATGCCTGCCTCCTCGTAGGCCTTCTTGGAACACGCTGCCGTGGTTATGAAATGGTCCCCGTCCCACTTGTCGTATCCCATCTCCGTGCCGTTGCTGAGGGCAAGCTGGAGGGCCTTGACCGTCACAAAATCTTTCTTTCCCATAGCCTTTGCCCTCTCAACGGTGGTGACGATAGCGCAGGCCGATCCGTCGCTCACCCCGCAGCAGTCAAAAAGCCCCAGCGGATGGGCGATGATGGGGGCTGCCATGATCTGATCAATCCCCACAGCCTTTCTTAGATGGGCCTTGGGATTCATGGCGCCGTTTGCGTGGCTCTTTGCCGAGACGTGTGCGAGGGCCCGCTTTAGATCCTCATCCGTAACACCATACTTGGCGGCGTAGGCGCTTGCGAGAAGCGCGAAGGCCCCCGGCGCTGTTATATTGGGCCACCAGAGCCAGCTCAATGAACCCCACCCCGAACCGGGATTGGGAAGTCCTCCGTAACCGGTGTCTTTGAGCTTCTCCACCCCCTGGGCAAGGGCGATGTCATAGGCCCCGGAGGCAACCGCATAGACCGCGCCCCGGAATGCCTCTGTGCCGCTCGCGCAGAAATTCTCCGTCCTTGTGACCGGGATAAGCGGAAGCCTCAGGGTGGTAGAAAGTGGAAGCGCGCTTTTCCCAACGTTTATCTCTTCAATGCAGGTTCCAAGCCAAGCCGCCTGGATCTCCTTTTTTTCTATTCCGGCATCCTGGAGGCACTCGGTAAAGGCTTCCACCATGAGTTCCTCGGCACCCATATCCCAGCGCTCGCCGAAACGGCTGCAGCCCATTCCGATGATCGCCACCTTGTCTCTGATACCTGTGGCCATGCTCGCACCTCCTCTAAAACTTAAACAGCTTTTCAATGAGCTGTGATTTCATGATATCGCCTTCTACCCTGAGCTTTCCGCCCGTGAAGGCCGCCATGGCATTGAGCTCGCCCTTGATGAGTTTGACAAAATCCTCATCCTTCATCTTTATGGTCGTCGTTGGCGATTTATGGGCTCCTTCGTCCACTTTGCAGGTCCCTTCCTTGATCGAAGCAAACCATGATCCGCCTGCCGCGCCTGATATGACGAACTGAAACACCACATCCACCCCGACCGCCTTTTCCGGTCTGAAGGCATTGGGAAGCCCATCAAAAATCTTTTTTACCGTGAGCCCTCCTCCTTCCGCCTTCGGACCTTCCTGGGTTCCGGCGCCGGCCTCAAAGAGCGGCGCGAAGGACTCTGTCGCGTTTGAATATTCAACAGCCCCGTCAACTGAGTTGACGGCATCCCAGTTCTTTAGAATATCTTCCGGGGTCGGAGCGGCATCACCCTTACCAAGGACCGTGCCTTTTCCAGTCACAACGACGGCACGGTTCAAATAACCCATGCCCGCGTTAAAGATCATCCCGTTTTCCTTGCAGGACTCAGAAGAGAGGTAAAGCACCATCGGGGCGACAAACTCAGGTTTGAGCTTGGCAAAGATCTCCGGCGGTAGTATGTCCTCCGTAAGCCTCGTGCCCGCTATCGGGGCTACCGTGTTCACTTTGATAT
>JBGSUA010000100.1:0-3774 GCA_041753575.1 Desulfatiglandaceae bacterium | reverse complement strand
GGATCTTGTCCAAGGCCCGCCTGCTAAAATCAGTTGACGCATTTCATCCTTTTCACTAATTGTCATGGCTGACTCCCCAAAAAATACCAAAGCGCCTAATAAACCTTTCCCGCAAGGGAGCTCCGTACCGTTTGTCAGGTTTCTAAACTCGACATAGAGATCAAGAACATTTTTAGGCAATACCCATCCGAGTGAAAGAAAACAACCGAATTCAGCACTAGCATAATAGGCCACGAACAAGGAGTCAGGTCCAGTATTAAAGGGCGCTGCTGAAAGGGCTCTGAGCTCTTCATGCCAAAGTTCGATTGTTTTTCCCGTCGTATATTCTGTCGCAACCATACAAACCGGTTGATGGATATTGCCTTCTGCGCCTCCAAATTCAAAATCGGCGAGCCAAATTTCTTTGAATCTGTCTAACTCATCACAGATCATCTCTCACCCCGCAATCTCTTGAGTATTGGGTGATCTAAGTCTTTGATGAAGTGATCTTTGAATGCTATGCTCAAAATTTCCTGGAAAGACAGCTCTGGCCATTCCGGATCGGGAATATCTTCAGGGCCCACGTACACGTCATAGGAACCCAGGGAGATGTTTGATATGAGGCGGACCCATCTTCCTTTTGCGAGTTCAGCCGCCTGCAGAGCAGCGCGATTCCAGGCGTCAATTCTTCCATCAGCGCTTGGTAAACGAATAGGCCATATAAATAATACCCCCTGTCGGTTGATAGCGGTTAGTAAAATTTTAGGAATTATTTCCCTCGGGATCATAGACCAAAGGGAGCGTTCTACAAGATATGTTTCTCGATCTTCCTTCATCTCAAGGACTGCTGTGTGCAGGCAGTAATCTTCATCGGGGTGCACTCGGACAAAATCCTGGTTGAGCGGCTTTCTCACTGGTGCTGTAAGAATTGCTTTTTTGAGGCCTGCCATTTCTGAATAATTCTGTGTTAACCGGAGCTGATTGAGATCCTCAACAATATACTCTGTATTTTCTTTAACTGCCGTTTCTTGCGACTCTTGAATATTTTTCTGTTCCATAACTTCCTCCTTAGTTCATTTTATAAATCGTATTTTGATGTGAATTGTTGTCAACCCACTGCTTGAGCTCGTCTTCACTATAGCGAACGAGCCGCCCCACCTTAAAATACCTTGGACCCTTCCCCTCATGCCGCCAGCGATTGAGAGTCTGCGGCTGGCAGTTTAAAACCTTTGCGGCATCCCCTGTGCTGAGGAGTTTCTCCATCTTGCCACCTCCTTCCTTTTCTTGTTTGTTCATATTTTTTAAGCGCTCCCTTTAGATTATTATTCCTCTTTTGCGAGGGCTAATCATGGAGATTTATATGAGATGCATTTAGCTTGTATCAAGGGCAATATGCACACAAAATGGGATCGGAATTTTTCTTAAGGGTGAAGGAGATGCTCTAATCTGCGCTTGAACTTATGGCGTGGTTAATATGAAAAGAGGTCTTGACGTTCAGAAATGATTACGCTTAATTAGACCTTTATGTTGTGAGATGTTAGCTTATTGTTCAGGGGACATTTGATCCGAGTTGTTCATTGGGCGACTTTTCTTGGGGATTTCTCTGTACTTAAGATACTCTTTGTATTTGCCGTTGATCAAAAGTTTTGTATTCTTGCAGTAGGTCTTGACATCCCTACAAGAGCAACAGTCAAATTTATGCTCTCCAGAATGTTTTTGTGTCGGGTTCAGTAGGTCATGTATATCTTTGTGTGCCATTCCACAAACTTTCTTAAGTTCCCAACAAACAAGATTGTGTTTCCATCGGTCTCGAAGCCCCTCCCATCTCTTCATAGGCGAATTGGGCTTCTGACCAGAAGCTTTCAATCTATGCTTTCCATTCGATATCATTTTATTAAGCAGAGGCAGGAGTCTTCGCTTCGATTGACCGAAATCAATCTTTACTATTCCCTCATAAGGATCAAAGTCGATATTTGAACAAACAACAGGGTCTGGAGGACATGCGTCTTTGTCAGCATCAAAATTAAACTCTTCTTCTTTCTTTTCGCCGAAGAAAAGAATCTTAACGGGAGGTTCCCATAAAAAGGATTTTTTCAGAAGCTGAAGGCCGATTTCCAAAGCGGTCTTATCGGGATCCAAAGGCCACAAGTCTTTTTTCGGATACAGGAACCATCTAATCCTGAATTGTTTCAGCTTTCTTTGGAGTTTAACCCATTCAACTTCTGTTTCTGTTGTTTCGCGAACGTAGGAGTCGGTCTCTTCATCATAAACCTTCTGCCACCACTCAAGCCCATCAAAATGCTCTTTCCTTTCAAGGTAGCTTTTGTAAAGTTCTTGATATTGCTTGTTTCGCCTAAGGAACTCCCATAACCATCCTTCCAAGGTGAGTTCGTCAAGATATTTATAGCGACTCATAAAGTCTTCATAATTAAACGTCTCGTTCTCTGTTTTCTTCTTCATCATGTTAATTCATTAGGTGAAGTGGGATGGTGCTCAAGTTCAATAACTCCCTTTCCATCTTCCATTAATGCCAGCATCCGTGCCGCATTATCCTCCAGGGCCTTCCGGAGCCTATCCTGATGTAGTCTGGCATATATGGCGGTTGTAGATGTATTAGAGTGGTCCAAAGCAGCGCCAATGAGCGGTAGAGATTCGCCTGCCCCGGCCATCCAGCTGCCAAGCGTACGACGAATATCGTGAATCCGCACGTCCTGAATCCCTGCCTTTTCCCTTATCCTTTTCCATGCCTTACTAACATTCACCAAATGCCCTTCCTTACCTGTACCAGCAAATACATACGGATTGTCTCCAGAATGGGGGAATGACTGGAGAATCTTAATGATGGGCGATGGTAAAGGCAGTAGGTGCGCACGACCAGCCTTGGTTCGTGGTTTGCGCCATATAGCCTGCTGCAGATCCAAATCCTCCCACTTCAACGTCAGCAGCTCGCTCTTTCTTGCTCCAGAGAGGAAATTCAATACGAAATAAGCACGGAACCTAGGGTCCTCTTCCTCCATAATGGCCCTGAGTACAAGAGGGAGCTCTTCTGGCTTTATAAAGCGATCCCTTTTTTCCTCAGGAAATGCCTTGATGCGTGTCGCCGGATTGTCTATATCAATGAATCCCCAGTCCTTCCAGAGGTTGAACATATTTCTTATCAGCGCCAAGGTCCTGTTGGCTTCATAGGGGTGACTCTTTCCTATTCTCTGGTGTAGGTTCCCGACATCTGATCGGGTAATGGAATAAGCCTTCTTCTTGCCCCATTCCGGTAGGAGCCTCTCCCGGATCATGCGTGCATCATTTCTCCAGGTCCTCTTAAAAATCGTGGCATGCCTTTCCATGTAGATCTGGCAGAGTTCTTCAACCGAGGTTGCGCTTCTCCTTGCCTGCTTGTCAGCTGCTGGGTCTTCTCCATTCCTGACTTTTACAAGGGCGTCCACAGCCATATCCCTCGCCTTATCAAGCGTGAGAACACCGTATGCTCCTAAGGTGAGCCTCTTTAGTCTCCCGTCAATCCGATACATGACAATGAAGACCTTTTTTGTTGGAGACACCCTGATCCCAAATCCTGGGAGTGATTCGTCCCAGAAATCCTTCTGACCCGAGGTAACTTGCAGGGTATCAATGAGGCGTTTCGTGAGTCTCAAAAATTCCTCCTAGGTAACATATAGGTAACAAAAATGTACAACTCAGCCCAATTTCAGGAATCTTGGTAAATTATAACATATTGAAATTAAAAGATAAAGGAAAGGAGAGGAAACGAGAGAAAGATAGGAGCTTCTGACTCTTAATCAG
>JBGSUA010000099.1:0-73040 GCA_041753575.1 Desulfatiglandaceae bacterium | reverse complement strand
GTGCGCTCGCTTCTTCCTTGATCTGCCTTATTGCATCCCTTATCTCCGTGTCGGTCTTGACATACTCCCTGACCTTCTCCTTTACCGCTTCCTCCATGCCGGATAAGGCCACGGAGCCGTCTATCCTGAAAAGGTTTCCTTCAGACCACTGTCCTTCCCCGTTTGAGTCAAACGCCTTTATGTACCAGACATAGCTCTCCCCTGTTTTCAGGGCTTCCATTCCAGATGGGCTCCAGGACAAGGCCGGTGCGGGGATGTCCACCCTCATTACAAATTCTCCTGTCTGCGCCTTCTCATCCTGTCCTAAGACAACATCAGCGGTCTTGAATATCTCCAACCTGTATCCCACAGCCCCTTCCACAGCCGACCAACTGAAGGTGGGAAATGCGCTCCCGACCACCGTCTCTCCTGTTACGGTCCCCGGGGACACCCCCACCGGGCCTGAAGACGCGGCATAAGCCAGGAAACCAAAGATACTGACCATTACCAGACAAACCAATGCTGCCTTTTTCATCCTCTTTTCCTCCAGTCGGTATAAGTTTTAGATTCAGCCAAACAAGTTCCGGCAGGATCTCAATTACACTCTATCAGTTATAGATTGATGGTTACAATCCCAAATCGCTCTGATATCTTATAAATCACTTGGGTGGTCTGAGGGGTGGGCCGGTGTCTTTGCAATCAGCTCCACGAGGCGGCAACGGGCAATGAATCAGATTAAGGATAGCTGGATTTCCACGACAGATGCCAAACTGCTGATGCGCGTTTTGATTATCCTTGCGTTGACTGTGTCAGGCGACGTCCTGGCAAGGGAGAGGACCCAGGTCCTTCAACAGGGACTTTACGGGTACTCAGGGGTACGGGACACCTGGGTAAGCTCATCTGATTGGGACGAGCCGCCACAGTACACGGTCAATTACGGGCAGAATGGGTTTCTTATGCTTTCAAGGGATGGCGGTGACAATCCATTGATAGGATTCGATCTGAGCATGATCCCGGAAAACAGCTCTGTCATCTCGGCCACCCTTTCCCTCTATAACACGACCGTGTCCGCTTGGAGCGGAGCCCGCGTCTTCACAAGGCGGATCAATCTCCACAAGGTCCTCAAGGACTGGGACGAGGGCAATCAGATAGCCTCCCCAATTGACTCTCCCCTGAAGCATGGGGCGACAGGGGACTGGGCCTTCCGGTTTTTTCCGGGAGAAGGTTCAGACATCCCATGGGTTTCAAGAGGTATGGCCTCAGAAGGCGATTATCAGGCCGGCTGCTCATCTTACTCTGAGGCGGGAGACCCTGGCTGGTATCAATGGGACGCAACGGAGTTGGTCAGACAATGGGTCCGAAAGGATGCGCCCAATTTTGGTATGACCCTTAGGGACGCTACCGGATATGAAGACGACCATAAAGACAACAGGGATTTCGTTTCAGCCCAGGGGGAGGGCTCATTACGTCCGATCCTCACTGTAGTCTATAACCCGGATGTGCCCTATGCCGATGCCGGTCCTGACAGGGAGAATCTGATCTGGAACGGGAGTCCCATCACCCTGGACGGCTCAGGGAGCAGAGACCGGCCGGGAGGCGATGACGAAGGACTGACCTATTGTTGGCGAATCCTGAAGGCGGCCTACGGATCGTCCATGGGAGGCGATCTGCCGGATAGGGCAAAGACAGTCGGATTTCTTCCGGATGTGCCCGGCGAATGGGACGTTGAGCTCACAGTGACAAATAAGTCAGGGGAAAGGGCTGCTGACAATGTCCACCTGAGGATTTTGAAGATACCCTCTTCTCATCCAAGAATCTTTCTCACACCGGAAAGGCTCACCCTCTTGCATGCACGGGCAGTATCGGAGAACTTCCGCTGGACTCAGCTCCTGGCAGAGGCGGACCTCCCAGACTCAGACATGATTGCCAGGGCCCTTGTCCATCAGGTCACAGGCATCGTTGGATACCGCCGAGCGGCAATTGACCAGGCGTTCGTGCTGATGGCGGACCCGGGGGAGTGGTCCATGAAGGCAGGGAACATAGCCCTGATCTACGATTGGTGCTTTGACGGGTTGAGCGCGGAGGAAAAGGATGCCTTCATATCCTATTTCAATGCATGGGGGGATAAGGTTCCAAAGGGGGAAGACATCCCGGGATGGGGCAACTACTGGCCTCGATATGGATATGACTACGGGCTTATAGGTTTGGCTACCTACGGTGAAAACCCGCGGGCCAAGGAGTGGATTGACGAATACCGGCACAGAAGGATCGGGGATAACGACATAGCCCTTCTCGACAGGATCAAGGAGGGTGGTTCCTGGCCCGAGGGTACGGTCTATGACTGGATCGCCAACTGGCCCAGGGTAAAGGCACTGGAGGCATGGCGCACTGCGACAGGCGAGGATCTGTTTCAGAGCACCCAGTGGTTTAGAGACCGTGTGGGCTTTCTGCTTCTTCAGCACCTGCCCGGAACCACGGATCAGTGGGGACAAATCTACCATCCATACACTTCAATCGGAGACGGGGAGCGCAACCGGGGGACCATGGCTAACTATGGCCGCATCATGGCTTTGATACTCATAGAAAGATTCGCTTCCGACCCCGCGGCCCGGGAACTTCAGGCATACCTGGGGACACCTCCGGCCGACAATTCATCTTCCTTCCTGTTCCATGAAGAATTCCTGTGGTCCAACCCGGATCAGCAAGCGAATACGCCTTCGAGACTGACACATTTTTCTCCCGACACGGGAACACTTCTCATGAGGTCCGGATGGCCCGACGGGGCCTCAGATACTGACCGGTCAGCCACTTATCTTACCTTCCAGTGCGGGGACCATTTCACCTACCACCAGCACTATGAACAGAACAGTTTCACCCTTTTCAAGTACGGCGATCTCCTTGTGGACAGCGGCGTTTACAGCGAAGACGGGCTGTCGAGCCACGATATTAACTATTATGTAAGGACCATTGCCCATAACACGCTTCTAGTTCACAATCCGCAGGAGGATTTCTCACACGCCAGACCCGACGCCTCAAGTAATGACGGCGGGCAGCGGAGTTTCTATCCGGCGAGCCGCTCCCCCCAGGGTGTTTCGGAACACGATCAGCACGGCATACACTATGAGACGGGAGACATCCTCGGGTATCAGGACAGGGTCCACTCGGTCTATATAAAGGGAGATGCGACAAGGGCCTATAACTCACCCGTGTATTATCAGGCTATGGATACCGGGCTTGCAGGGAATGTTCCCAAGGTGAGCCGCTTTCTCCGCGAAATGGTATATCTGAGGCCGGTTTCCGCCCAAGGGAAGGAATTTGTAATCCTCTTCGACCGCATTGGGGTGACCGGGACAGGATTCAGCGGAGAAAACACCAAGCTGCTTTTTCACACCCTGGAGGAACCTTTGGTGGGAGGGGAAGGAACAGAAGTCTCGAAGGGCGAGACTCTCTATCCGGGCGCAGGAGAGGCCGAAGCCATAGCTGGCGATGGAAAAGTCTTCTTCAGATTCCTTCTTCCCTCCGCCAGGAACATACGCAAGGTCGGCGGAAGGGGGGAAAAGGCATTCTGGGTATTTGACGGGAACTATGACTGGCACTGGGAACCAGGTGAACCACAGCCAAGACCGACAAACTCCTTTGAGGATACTCCTTACGGGGAGTGGCGGCTGGAACTGGAGCCCTCGGATGAAGACCTCGATCACCGATTCCTGACCTTGCTTCATCCCTCGCTTGCCTCCACAGCCGCAATGCCTGATGTAAGCCTTGTAAGCGGCACGGGGGTGGAAGGCGTACATATAGCCGAGCCTGAGCTAAACCGTCTTGTGCTCTTCTCATCTTCTGAAGATGGTTCGCCGCCGGCCGGGTCCATCATATTCACCTATAAAGCAAGCGGCCTTACCCAGCAGCAGATCTTCGGGCTGGAGCCCGGCGCGCGGTACAATTCAAGCATGCTCTGGAACGGAGATGAAGTGTCCGTAACCCTCACACCGTCACCGAAAGGCGGAGTCATGGTCACTGAGGAGGGCGCAGTCAACATTCCCCTCAACAATCCGGGTTTGATTTATCTTGATCCTGAAGGGATATGCGGAGGTGAAACTCCCTGTTTCACAATACCTCAGATGGGCCTCGACCACCTGGCAGATGGAGGGTTACTGCTGATGTCGGCCAAACGTTTTGACGGCCCGGTCATCATGGATCAGGACAAGAAAGCCTCCCTCCGTTGCGGCTGGGATGGCCTGGGTATTTCGCAGGTATCAGAATTGAGAGGGGCTCTGGCCGTGGATCAGGGCACCCTTGAAATTAGGCAGGGGAGTCTTCTAATACATTGAAGATTGTCGTATAGCGTTTCTGCTTTCAGGGGCGGACGCGGATAGAATAGAGGTGTCAAATTGCCGCTGGAAGACGGGGAGCCTGAATCACAGCGGCTCCCCGCCGGTGAATCTGTAAAGCTTATCATATCGCCTTTGAAGCAAACTTCCTCATCATGTTTTCAAGTTCCTTGATACGTGTGGCCTGGGCATCAAGTTCTGACTGCTGTTTTGCGAGTTTCACGCTCTGGGCTGCTATCTCTTTCTGCTGTGTTTTGATCTCTCCCTGCTGGGCCTTTATGGCTTCAACGAGAACTGAAGTCAGCTTATCGTAAGCCAAAGATTTCTTGCCGTCTTTGTCAGTTCGGACAAGCTCAGGCAGGACCTTTTCAACATCCTGGGCAATGAGGCCGATCTGTCTGTCCCGGCTGAAGCCCTTCTTTGGGTACTCCTCTGTGCGCCAGTTGTAGCTTACGCCCTTGAGGCTTGCGACCTTCTCAAGGGCGCCTTCAAGGGGCTGGATATCCTTCTTGAGGGATATATCGGAGGCGGCCGACAGGTCTGCTATGCTCAAGGTCCCGTTTATCATTAGCTGGCGCGTGTCGAAGTCCCCGTAAACCAGGGGACTGGACGACGCGGAATTGTGTATGTAGAGCCTGTTTGAGCCGGTCTCGCTATATCCAGCCGCATAGCCCAGAAAGAGATTGCCGCTGCCGGTGTTTGAGTAACCGGCCTTCCATCCAACTAAGGTATTGTTATTGCCGGTGATGTTAGATGCCCCTGCCGAACGCCCAATCATGGTGTTTGAATTACCTTCGGTGTTCATGTTAGCAGCCAAGTCGCCTACAATGGTGTTGTCGCTGCCTGTTGTATTAGAGTTGCCGGCCGAACATCCCACAAAGGAATTGTAATTACCAATTGTATTTGAGGACCCCGCTGAGCGTCCCAGGAACGTGTTCTTGTTGCCGCTGGTGTTATAGCCGCCCGCATTGTTCCCCACGAAGGTGTTGTCGTTTCCTCCTTCGTTGTCCATGCCGGCAGACATTCCTAAAAAGGTGTTCGAGCCTCCAGAGGTGTTTCTGTAACCCGCGTTCATTCCAAGGAAGGAATTATAGTTGCCTGATGTGTTTGAAAAGCCGGAGTCCCGTCCCAGGAAGGTGTTGTCATGGCCAGTGGTATTCCAGTATCCGGCGCTGACTCCAATAAATGTGTTTGATTCGCCTGTGGTATGTATCCCAGCATCCCTTCCAAAAAAGGTATTGGCAGCATCCTCACCTTCGAGATGCTTAAGGGTTTTAACCTCAGGGCTCTCTCCTGTTCCGACTGCAACGGCCAATGCGCTGCCCTCCGTGCCTCTTTCCTCCCGGATATCCCTTATCGTATTCCTTAGTTCGGTATCAGTCCGAACATACTCTCGAACCTTCTCCTTTACCGCCTCATCCATACCGGTCAGGGCCACAGAGGCATCTATCCTGAACCGATTGCCCTGAGACCACTGCCCTTCAGCGTCTGAATCAAAGGCCTTTACGTACCATATATAACTCTCCCCTGTTTTCAGTGCCTCGCTTCCTGATAGGCTCCAGGACAGGGCCGGGGCAGGGATCTCCACCCGCATGACAAGTTCTCCCCTCTCAGTCATCTCCTCATGACCTGGAGCGCCCTCTACCCCCTTGAATATCTCCAGCCTGTATCCAACAGCCCCTTCCACGGCCGACCAACTGAATGTCGGAAATACGCTTCCCACCACCGGATCCCCGGTTCCTCCGCCGGGAGATACCCCCAGAGGCCCTGCGGCAAAGGAATAAGCAGCGGCAATGCAAAAACCCAGCACACAAAGACAAATCAAAACCAATCTTTTCATCTTGTTTTCCTCCTGTAGAGTTGTTCCATGGCCATACTACCCATTGTTCAAAAGCGATAACCGATCGGTATTATACTGCTATTGATAGTTTTTTTTCAAAAGATGATGTCGGTATAGGCAAAAGCTATTCTTTTCTTAATCCATGGTCTTGCTGACTCTCCTCACTGCAAGGGCCATTAGTGCCAGGCCAACGGCCAGAAGGGCAGCCATCTGGGGCCAGAGTATCTCTATTCCGGAGCCTTTGAGAAATATGTCTCTTATAATGATCAGAAAATAACGCAGGGGATTGGCGTAGGTGACGACCTGAACGGGCGTTGGCATATTGGAGATGGGAAAGATAAATCCTGAGAGAAGGATTATCGGGAATGTGAAGAAGAATGTGGTGACAAGGGCCTGCTGCTGATTTCGACTGATGGTCGAGATAAAAAGCCCCAGCGACAGAATCGAGAGCAGATAGACGAGGAGGCACAAGAAGAGAAGCAGCACACTTCCACGCATGGGGACCCCGAACCAGAAGACGCCTGCTGATCCGACAAGGGCTACCTGAAAGATGCCGATGGCCGCAAAGGGCAGGGTCTTTCCCAGTATGAACTCAAGGGGTTTTATCGGGGTGACCATTATCTGCTCCATGGTGCCCATCTCCTTTTCCCGCACGACGGCCATGGCGGTCAGGTTGAGCACGGATACCATGATGACAAGGGAGATGATTCCCGGCACATAGAAGTTCCTTGATACAAGATTGGTGTTGTACCATATCCTTATCTCAGGCCTTACTATACCATCGGGACCGGCTGGCAATATGGTCTTCATCTGGGGGTTGTCGTTCATGATCTGTTTAAGCCTGGACCTGTTGAACCTCTCAAAGATCTGAAGGGAGTAGCTTTGGACCAGGGACGCGGTGTTTGAGTTGGTTCCCGCTACAATCACCTGCACCAGAGCCGTGCGCCTGCTCTTTATTCGCGAGGCGAGATCAGGCCCAAAGTGGAGGGCTGCCTTAATAGTTCCTCTGTCTATGAGTTCCGTTATCTCGGAATTATTCTCCACCACCTTGACGATCCTGAAATAGCCGGAGGAGGCAAAGGCAAAGGCAAGCTCCCTTGAAACGCTTGAGCGATCCTCATCATAAAGGGCGATGGGGATGTTCTTGAGATCCAGGTTGGCCGCATAACCGAAGGCCACAAGCTGGAGAAGTGGTGGAAGTATTATGAGGAACCTGAGACGCGGGTCCCTTATCGCCTGAAGAACCTCCTTCCAGAGAAGTGCCTTGACCCTGAGAAAGAAAAGACCCATCAGATGATCCTCTTTCTGAAGCGCTTCCTGGCAAGGTTAAGGATTACAATCGCGTAGATCACAAGAGCCGCTACCTGGGGCCAGAGGACCTTTAAACCCACTCCCTGCAGGAACAGCCCCTTGAGGATCTCGACAAAATACCTTGCCGGCACTATGTAGGTGATTATCTGAAGGGCGATTGGCATGTTTTCTATTGGGTAGATAAATCCCGAAAGGAGAAAAGAGGGCAGAAACGCGCTTAAGACAGCTATCTGGCTTGCCTGAAGCTGGCTTTTGGAGATGACCGAGACAAAAAGCCCCCATGAAAGGGTTCCGGCAAGAAATATGAGCGATACGATTAAGAGATCCAGATAGCTCCCCCTGAAGGGGACCTGGAATATGAGGACGCCGGCCCCTACGACAAGGGCGAGATCCACAAGCCCTACCACCACATAAGGAAGGAGCTTTCCCAGAAGGAGTTCCAGACTGGATATGGGTGTGGATATGAGCTGCTCAAGTGTTCCGGTCTCCTTTTCCTTTGATACGCTCAAAGCAGTCATGAGGGCGCAGATGGCCATCATGATCACTCCTGTGAGCCCCGGGATGATAAAGTTCTTGCTCCTGAGTTCCGCGTTGAACCATACCCTGATTCTTCCCTCAAGGGGCATGTCAACCATCTTGAGACCAGCCCTCCTTATGCGGCTTTCCTGTATCCCTATGTCGAATTCTGCCATCACTGCCTTTAGGTAGCCCATGGCGATCGTCGCGGTGTTGGAGTCGGAGCCGTCAAAGATGACCTGGACGGAGACGGGTCTGCCGTTTCTTATCGCGGATGCGAGACCCTCAGGGATCACAAGAGCCATGAGGGCCGCGCCCCTTTCCATTACATCATCAATTTCCCCTTCTTTCTTTATGTGCCCCACAAGGTTGAAGTAACGGGAATCGGTCAGACGATGGATAAGGTCTCTTGAGGCAGGGGTGGCATCCCTGTCGAGCACCACGGTTGGTATCCTGTCAACATCAAGGCTTAAGGCATAGCCGAAGAGAAAGATCATAAGAAGAGGGATGAAGAGGGCGCCCATAAGGCTTCTTGAGTCTCGGCCCATCTGGATGAATTCCTTCTTTACGAGTGCCTTGATCCTTCTGATGCTCAAAAGTTATTCTCCCCAGTACGAGTCCCTTTCAGAAAAAACAACACATCAAAGCCCATCATAGCCTTTTGATCCCGCTTTATCAAAAAGAACCTTAGCAGGTCCAACGCTGTTTTTGGGACCGTTGGCAATAGGGTGTATCTGACCCGGCGGCAGATTACGCTTGGGCGAAAGGCAGATATACAAGTCTTATCTGGACTTAAACGGCTTGCTCGTAACTTATCTCCCATTGCTTCCTGTTGACACCCCCTTAGAATTTGCCTATGGTTCGGCTGGTTTTTAATTTACGGTCTGATATATGAACAATAAGGGTTCAGTCACCCCAGAACTACCCCTTAGGAGCGTGTCTGTTATCGTCCCGGTATTTAACGGAGGCAATGCATTTCACGCTTGCTTGGCTGGAATCAGGAATCTTTCTCCTGCCCCTTATGAGGTTATTGTGGTGGTGGATGGTGATGACGCTTGCTCCGTGGCTGTTGCCAGGGATTTCGGGGTCAGGGTTCTTAATCCCGAACGGAGAGGCCCTGCTGCTGCACGCAACCTCGGAGCTTTTCACGCAAAAGGGGAGATATTATTTTTTACCGATGCCGACGTGGTATTGCCCTCAAATGCAATCAGGGTGGTCGTTGAGGCCTTATCCAAGCCAAATGCAACTGATGCAATAATTGGAGGCTATGATGATACGCCCCTAGAGCGAAACTTTTTTTCTCAATTCAAAAATTTGTTTCATCATTACATACATCAGAGCGCATCAGAAACAGCATTAACCTTTTGGGGCGCCTGTGGAGCAATAAAAAAGGATGTCTTCAGAAAAATTGGAGGCTTCGACACAGGTTATAGAATGCCATCAATAGAAGATATAGAACTTGGTTATCGCCTCAGTGAAGCAGGCTTCTCAATCCGTATGGTCAAATCTCTGAAGGTAACCCATCTGAAGAAATGGTCTTTTAAATCTATTATTATCACAGACATCTTCCACCGAGCCGTACCATGGACCCGCTTAATGCTAAGGCATGATAGCTTTCCTACTGATTTGAATTTGCGTGTCTCTGACAGGATGTCAGCTATCTTCGCACTATTATTCTTTATAGGCTTCTTATTAAGTGTAAGAGATAGCATTTGGTTGCTGCCCACATTACTTAACTCTGCAATCTTGATTACCATCAATAGAAAGCTCTACGGATTTTTTTATAAGAAGGGCGGTATTTCTTTTATGGTTAGATCTATCGCTTGGCATTGGATTTATTATTGCTATTCTCTAGCGGGCTTCCTGATCGGTTTTTTACTGTATCTGAGAGATCGTATAATCCTAAAGATTCACTTTTAAATTGGCCAATTTTATTACTATGCAAATGAATTATCATCAAGCGTCATCAATACCAAAGAGTTCTAAGACAGTGATTATCGGGGCAGGTCCATCGGGTGTTGGAGCAATGTACGGGTTATCCAGAGCGGGGCACTCTGTTCTAGTGATCGAAAAAAACAAGCAAATAGGAGGAATAGCAAGGACGGAAAACCATAAGGGCTTCTTGTTCGACGTTGGCGGGCACCGTTTTTTTACCAAGAACGAGCGGGTTGATTCCCTTTGGCGGGACATGGTGGGAAATCAGTTCCTGAATGTCAACCGAATATCGAGCATCTTCTATAACGGCCGATATTTCAGATATCCCCTGAAGCCCTTGGAGGTAATGACAAAATTTGGTCTGTGGGAGAGTGTGCTTGTTGCTTTGAGCTATCTAAGATCGCACTTGGCGGTTCAAAAAGAGCCGGTTAGTCTGGAAGAGTGGTTGAGTTACAAATTTGGATTGCGGCTTTATCAGCGGTTTTTTCAAAAGTACAGCGAAAAAGTATGGGGGCTCCCATGCCATGAGATTGCGAGCGATTGGGCTTCGCAGCGGATCAACGGCTTATCGCTTTTACAAGTTGTTTCCAATTTTTTTGGGAAAGTAGGGGCTAAAAGCTTGATTGAGTCCTTTTACTACCCTGTTTGCGGGACTCAAACCATGTGGGAACGATTTGTTGATGCAAGCGTTGAATCCGGATCTTCGATACTCAGGGAATGCTGCGTGGAAAACGTTTTTCATGAAAACGGAAGGGTATATGAGGTTGGGTATTCTGAAAAAGGTAACATCAGAAATGTCCAGTGCGGGTTTCTGCTCTCCAGCATGCCAATTCCACATCTGGTCAACAGTCTATCTCCACCGCCACCCCGAAACATCAAACAGGCTTCGCAGGAACTCAAATTCAGATCTTTCATCCAGGTTGGACTTATTCTTAAACAGTCTGATATCTTTCCAGACCAATGGATTTACGTCCATGATCCAGGCGTGAAGGTTGGAAGAATTCAGAACTTTACCAATTGGAGTAGAACAATGGTCCCAGATCCCGAATGCAGCAGTCTGGGGATGGAGTACTTCTGTGATATGGGAGATGAATTATGGAGCTTGACCGATGACGAGCTTATTATTCTTGCAACTAAAGAAATTGAAAAACTTGGGATTGCCAAAGAAGCTGTCATTATAGATGGCTTTATTATTCGTGAGCCTTACGCCTATCCGGTTTATACTATAAATTACATGAAACATTTAGAAGTGGTGAAAACATATTTGAATCAATTCAGTAATCTAATAACAATGGGTAGAAATGGATTGCATCGTTATAATAACATGGACCATGCTATGTTGACCGGTCTTCTGGCCGCGGAGAATGTACTGGGGGAGCACCATGATCTTTGGAATGTAAATGAGGAGAAAGAGTATCTGGAAATTAAATCATCATAAGCTGAGTGCAGTTTCAGTTTGAGGCATATCAAGTTGAACTTCCTAAGATATCCTAAGAAAGTATAAGAACATATTGAAAGACACTCTTCTTAATACGGGACGAATAGCTCATTCGCCCTATTTATGGGCTATCCTGAGTGTTTTTATAGGACTGACGGGACAGTTTTTTCTTGTCACTGTCAATTACGGAGGAAACTGGACCGCTCTGTTTCGTACCGGCGACAGATTCACATTAGCGGGTGGATTTGAAGAATACACCTATGTATTCAAAGGTAGTCCAGGTTATGACGGTCAGTTTTACCGTTATGTTGCTCATGACCCACTGGGCACAAAGGGATTCTGGAAACATGTTGATAGTCCCGCCATCAGATACAGCAGGATATTTGTTCCAGGCATTTCGTACCTGATTGCTTTCGGGAAGGAAAAGTGGATTGATGCGGCCTACTATTTGGTTGTCCTATTGTGTCTGTTCTTTGGTTCTCTCTTTTTGAGCAAATGGGCTATGCTCGGGAACGGCCACCCTGCTTGGGGACCGGTATTTATGGTTCTCCCTGGAACGGTTATCTCCTTATGGATGATGACCGGAGAAATCGCTCTGTTAGCCCTGACAACCGCTTTTGCATTCTTCTGGCGTTCCGGATGCCATGTGGGCATTTATATTACTCTGATTTTATCCGCGTTGTGCAGAGAAACAGGATTGATACTGACAGCAGGATTGTGTTTATGGTTCCTTATCAGAGGTGAGTACCGGAACGGAATCCTCTATGCCACAGCAGTGATACCTGCCGGCATATGGTACGCTTATATCCATTGTGCCATGCCAGGTGCTTCATCTGTTGTGCCGACATGGCTAGTAAGTCAACCCGCCACCGGAATCATCCACGCATTCCTGGAGCCGGAAACATTTGCCCGTTCTGATCATATCCTTTTCTGGGTTCGCTTCTTTGACCGGGTTTCGATCCTCGGAATGCTCGTTCTTTTTTTTATGGCTTTGCGGAATTTATGGAAATTTCAATTGTCGCCGATAACCTTGTCAGCAGGACTGCATGTATTGCTAGGTATTGTAGTTAACAATGTAACATTTTGGCGGATTCCCCTAGGTTACACACGCCCGTTTTCCACGCTATTGTTGTTGGCCGGGCTTCAATGCATGACATCGGAGCCCTCTACTAGAGATAAATTGATTATATTGGTATCTATTCTTGCAGTGTCATTGCGGATAATCCTGCAGTTGATCTACACTGAAGGAACTGAATTCTTACATTGAGAGTCCGATCAACCAAGGAACCGGACGAACTTCATGAGATCAGATTGACGCATGACGCTGTAAAGCCATGGCTTGGGGTGCCCAAGATCAAGCCAGTATATCTGAGAGGAATCTAGAGGAATGAAGCTTCATGAAAACTGGCTAATCTCATTATAGATTTTCTCATGAAATGCTGCAATAGCATCCCATTGTGATTTGAAGAAATCGAAAGGATGTAATCTGGCTTCAAATGTATTTTTCCTTTCTCGTTGTCTTTTGAATACATCCATGATTGCTTGTGCAAGAAGACCGGGTGATCCCGGAGGTATCAATGTATCCCCGTAATCCGTATCAATTTGCTCCGGCAGGCCTCCTACGTTGGTGGCGACAACGGGTTTATTAAAATAGTGGGCCAGATCAATCACTGAGCTGGAGGATCCCTGATGATAAGGCGCAACCACGACATCAGCTACGGAAAAATATAGAGGGATGCTATCGCTAGGGATAAAGTCCGGATTCCAAATGATACGTGGAGTCGGCCTAAGTGTATCTATTATCTTCTGATAACGGGAGAAAGGTTCCATTAACTTGCCTGCGACAATAAGACAGACTCCAGGGGAAACCTTACAAAGCAACGATAGACTTCTCAGTAAATTATCCAGCCCTTTATAAGGCTTAATAAAGCCAAAGAAGAGAATGTTCAATTGGTTGTCAGGCAATCCTAATTGACGATTAGCTGCATCGCGTGCAACGGGCTTCATATCTGTGAGCAAGGTCGGACCCATTTTACAAACGTAGATTCTCTCTGACTCAAATCCTTGCCGCATAATTTGCTCTCTGCCCTTACGGCTATGCACAACAACAGCATCTAACGAATGTAACAAATCCTTCTGAACCGAAAAAAACTGGGGTGTGGTTCCCTTTAATGGGAGAGGATCATGAGCCGTATAAACAAGTTTCCAACCCCTGCTTTTCCAATTGCACCATAATATGCGATCCAGCCATGGCAGGTTAGCCCACTGAATATGCACTATCCCCGGCGGAAAGGATGTCAAGTAATTACTAAATCTTAACATTTCGATCGGATAAAATATCATTTTTACAGTACCGCGCAACAACTGCCGATATGCTATGGCATTTCTTGCAAGCAGCCATGCGACTGGAAATTGTGAAAAGAAAAATGGTTTTATTAGAACATCCCTGCAGGCTGGTAGCGCTTCAAAAGGAAACTTTGATGTGATCCATTCTATGTGCCACCCCCTGCCGACAAGATGACATAACAGGTTGAAATCATAAAATGGACTAAAGCATAATGGATCTAATAGAAGACAATGTAATCTTTTCTGAAGTGATGATTCTATTCGCATCGGCGTCTAGTGTCCCGTCGAGCTGCATGCAAATCACAAATGGTCTTCAGAACAGCGTCTACCAGCGCCCGTGCGTTGGGCCATCTCCTTTGGAGCACCCTCATTATCATTCTGCCGCTTACGCTTACGGCTATAGGGATTGGAGGGAAGGGTGCGTGTCTGAGAAAAAAGAGTATTGATGAACGAGTGAAATGATAATCCCACTCCGGGCTCATATATTTCAACGAACCATGTCCGCAGTGTATTACAATGGAGTCTTCTGCAATAAGCAGTTTCCATCCGTGTGACCTCAGTCTGAAGGCCAAATCGGTATCTTCCCAGTACAAGAAATACGATTCGTCAAAAAGCCCCACCTCTCTAATGGCTTCGGATCTGAGCAGGATACTTGCCCCTTTGATAAATTCTAGCTCTTCAGAGCAATTATTCTTGTGATTAGATGGTATGCCGGTAAAAAAATTAACTCTGCCGCCTCTCACCATCACTTGTTCATCCTTGATAGTTTCAACTAAAACAGAACCAACCATCCCTATCCGCTCGTCATGCTCCATTCCATTCACAAGTGATGAAAGAGAAGCCGGCTCAACAACGACATCGTTATTTAATATCCACAAGAAGTCATACGCACCTTTGAGTGCGCGGCGAATCCCAGCATTGGCCCCTGAAGCAAAACCGGCATTTCTGCTCATAGTGATTATGGTGATGTTAGGGAAGTCCTTTCTTAAGAGACTTGAAGAGCCATCTTTTGAGTCGTTGTCCACTACTATCACATCAAATTTAGTATACGCCACCTGCTGAATGGAACGGATACAACGGCAAGTTGCTAGATAATTATTCCAGGTTACTATAATAACTGCAATATGCTTATTAGTTAACATAAAAGACATTCATATAATAGCAAAAAGGCATTCACTGCAAACATTAGTAATTATTAGAAAAAATATAGAAACAAATATGCTAATAAACAACGATCTTGGCATTATTAAATCATTCATAATATAAAATATCTTAATACAAATAATATTATAAAATTAAAGTTATTCTAAAGTTTTGTTGTTCATATGTAAAATAAGAGAAAATAGGCCTCTAAAGAACCAATTAATATACCATAAACAGAACTGCAATGGATTGAACCAGCCGCTTCTACTCAAGTAAAAAAAATAGCGTTTCTGGAGCCTGTTATCAAGTCCTGGCAGCCAGGGTTTCCAGGGCCCAACAAAATGGAGGACACACGGAGGGTCTATTAGTGCATGCACCCGTCCCGCAAGCGCCTTCTTGAAGCTGGAATTCATCCACCCCGCGTAGTTCAGGCAGGCGGCAAGTTGGACATTCCACATTTCGTCAAGTGGTCCCCAGTCATCCACCAAGAGCGCGTTTAGCACATCTTGGTCTCCCCATTGGACATCATCCTTGAACTTCTCCATAAACAGTAGTGCGAGATTAAAATAGCCGCGGCTTCTCCATCTTTTTATATCCATCATCATGACGCCTGAATTGAAATAAGGGCTATCTGGATTAGATCCAAGTTTCTTGATCGCCAAAGGCAGTCCGGTTGCCAGGTCGTGAAAGCCAAAATCGCGAACCGCAAGGATTGTATTGTCGCTCATGGGAACGGAAAAGAGCTCAGCGATATCTGCCTCTACAAGCACATCCGCGTCCAGATAAAGTAACCTATTAACGGATGCAGGGATAACTTCAGGCAGAAAAAGTCTGAGATAAACTTCTGGCGAGAAATGGGTGGCTCTGGTCCTGGGAAGAGCGGAGAGATTGATATGAGCTGCATCGAGCCAAGCAACAGAGTTGATATTAGGGAATCTAGAAACTATCGCCTCTATCTTCACTCGAGTCTCTTTTCGTATGCCATTTCCAAGGATGAAGATACTGTATGAACACTCAGGGCTTGCATATAAAAGAAGGGAATAAAGTGTAACGGCAACCTGCATCCCGAAGTGATCATTGATAGTAAAGGCAATGCATAGAGGATCTGATTTCATGATGTTTCTTACAGTTAGGTATTGAACCTCTCCAAGCTTCCTAGGAGCAGGCCGGCAAAAAGTCACCTTTGAGCAAATCATCAAAATATTCTATTGTCTTGCTTAGTCCCTCTCTCAAGGGGGTTTTAGGCATCCAATCAAGCGAGGTACGCGCAGCAGTGATATTCGGGCATCTCCTTCTCGGGTCGTCTATGGGAAGTGACTTGAAAACAAATCCGGACCTTGAACCGATAATATCAATGATGGCTCCGGCAAGATCAATTATTGAAGTCTCCTCAGGGTTTCCGATGTTTATCGGGCCTGTTAATGCACTGTCGGTCTCCATGAGCTTTATCAGCCCTTCGATCAAATCGTCAACATAACAAAACGAGCGGGTCTGCAGGCCTTCACCATAGATAGTTATGGGCCTGTTAAGCAAAGCCTGGACGATGAAGTTTGAGACAACCCTTCCATCGTCGGGATGCATACGAGGGCCATATGTGTTGAAGATCCTGGCAATCTTGATGGGCACTTGGTGTTGCCTGTTATAGTCAAAAAACAATGTCTCAGCGCATCGTTTGCCCTCATCGTAACATGACCGCGGCCCTATTGGATTGACATTGCCCCTATATGATTCGGGTTGGGGATGGATCTCCGGATCGCCATAAACCTCTGATGTTGATGCCTGAAGAATCTTACATTTTAGTCTCTTGGCAAGGCCCAGCATATTTATCGAACCATGCACGCAAACCTTGGTTGTCTGGACCGGATCATTCTGATAATGGATTGGGGATGCAGGACATGCAAGGTTGTAGATTTCATCAACCTCTACATACAGCGGAAATGTTATGTCGTGCCTGAGCAGCTCAAAATAAGGGTCGCCTAACAGGTTTATAATATTGCTCTTTGTTCCAGTGAAAAAGTTATCCACACAAAGGACATCAAAGCCCTTCGCAAGGAGTTTTTCGCATAGGTGGGAGCCCAGAAACCCTGCTCCCCCTGTCACCATAATGCGCTTCCTGATCTGCATCCTTTCTTCGTACCCAAGACAATTGAAAATAATCTAATTTCCATCCAAGCCTCTATAAAGAAACAACGTGCCTTTTCGGGCCTTACTGTATTTAAAACGATTCAGTCTTGTCAAATTAGCAGTGATAAGCATATATAGGACAAGCCAGATTAGCCTTAAGTAATAAATCGGTTCGCATGCTGGAGCATCTGTAGTAGTTCCGCTTTAGCGTAAAGGCCCCCAGAAAGAGATATACATAACGAAGGCCGATGCAAGGGCCGATGCACATGAGGGGACTTCGTAGCATATTTAAAATGACGCGGCAAATTATTCCGAGAGTGAAATTCAGCATCCGTTAACATCGAGCTTCAAGGGTAAGGCTAAGCATCTGTGGGTGGAGGCAAACAGCCAGGTCTCTTTGGCCTATGTCACTTGAAAACCAGCATGAAATTTTTCCCCGGAGTGCTTGACCGGAAAAATCCCCGCATGTTGAAGATACTCTTTGAGACCTAATAGAACCCAGAGAGACCATACTTCGGTGATTACTATTATAAGCGAGTAGGCAAATTGTATCGCTCACCACGCTGTCGAGGCCGTATGCAAGTGTTAACACACATTGGAGCTTCTGTGACGGTCGAAACAAAACCTACCAGCTTACCGGCTATCATTTAATGGCGCCATGATGAGAAATTGCCCCTGGAAATCCTTTTTTTGGTTGGCCCTTCTAAGCGGAGTGGTATTTGCCTTTGCCTTTCCCCCCTTTCATGTCCCCGACGAGCCGAGTCACTTCTTTCGCAGCTACCAAATCTCGACAGGCAAGATACTTGCCGAAAAAAGACATCTTGCCACCGGCGGCACGCTTCCCAAGAGCCTTGGTCGCGTTGCGCTTGCTTTCACTGAGGGAGTCATATTTCATGCGGATAAGAAGATACCCCTTGAGAGGATTTGCCGGGAGGCAAGCATAGAGCTTGCCGTAAATGAGACGGAGTTTACTGCCTTTTCAAATACTGCGATTTATAGCCCATTGCCTTATTTACCCCAGGCTGCCGCTATCGGATTGGGGGCATGGTTGGAACTTCCCCCTGTGTTGTTGCTGTATGCCGGGCGGATGAGCAATCTTCTTTGCGCCATAGCGATAATTACCCTGGCAATACGAATTACGCCCCTCTATAAATGGGTCTTTTTCTTGACGGCGCTAAGCCCCATGAATGTCCACCTGATGGCTTCTCTTTCGGCCGATGCTTTGACGAATGCGGTTGCCATGATATTGACAGCGCAAATTTTTAAGTATTCATTTGATGACTCATTCAGGCTAAAACACATAAATCTAGTTATTTTGATGATACTGTCAATAATATTAGCGCTGTGTAAACCTGGCTACTCCCTCTTGACCTTCTTGTACTTTCTGATTCCCCGCTGTCGTATCGGACCGACGCATGCCTATCTCTTATGGGGTTTGTCTATTTGCGGTCTTGCACTTGGCTGTTCAATAATCTGGAGTCATCTCGTCAATGATCTTTTCAATGCTCCCTATGAAATCGGGGGAATCATGCCATCCCAGCAGCTACACGCGATTTTGCTTCATCCCTGGGCTTTTCTAGTCAAATGTTATGAGAACATAAGGCATTATTGGCTATTTTACGGTTCAAGTTTTATGGGCATTCTCGGGTGGCTAGACCTGCGGCTTCCGCAATTTTTTTATCTGATCCACGGCAGTGTCATGTTGATTACTATCATGTTTAGCGGGAACCCCGACATAAGCGTAAACCCGCAACAACGCATCCTGCTTCTTTCTGTTGCAGTTTTAAATATTATCACTATTATAACAAGTTGTTATCTTATGTGGACGCCTGTCTGGCAGGAGGAGATCTCCCCTGCGCAGGGACGGTATTTTCTTCCTTTTGCGGTTCCAGGTTTCTTGGTTTTCTATAGCCGAAATAGAATTGTTCTTCATGGTAAAGAGCTTCTGGCGCTGTTCCTGCCCTCCTACGTACTCATCTCGCTTTTCTTAGTGTTTGCTAACGTTATTAATCGCTATTATGGTGACTGGCGAGTCTTTAGTCACTTGGCTTGTATGCTCTTCTAAGCGGGCTGGCGAAAGACGTGGATTGATGGGCTTATTGGACATCAAGAAGCCTAACGATATTAGGGGATTGGTCTCGGGACATGCCCTCCTGCCTTTGACGGTGGATTGGAGCTTATATAATATCCGTTTTATGGCAGTTTAAGGGTCGAGGTCATGATGAAAGGTATTTTATTAGTCTGGTGTTCATCAGGAAAGTTAATTATTCGTTCATGCCACTATATTAATAAGATGAGCATTTTAGATTAAATATAAAGTTATTTATCATAATGAAAAGAGCTACTAAAATAAAATATCAAGAAAGCCTTGATATTGATGCCGGATTTGGTACTAAGAAAAACTTGGCATTCTTAACCACACTTACCATAGGATTTGCTATCTTTGAAGGACTTGGAATTGCGATGTTGCTGCCTATCTTGGAATTCGCAGAAACAGGATCTTATGAGACTGCGTCCCTAAGAGGGCGGATTCTGGATCAAATAATCGAAGTTCTGCATATTCAGGAGAAAAGTTTTGTCCTGGTTTTGCTGCTTGCCAGCGCTTTCCTGGCGCTGGTGATACGGTCCGCCCTTCAATATGCCCGCGATATTCGCGTGGAAAGGATCAAATTCGCCGTTACCGGAGAGATGCGAAAGCGAGGCGTCAAGCATTTCCTTGAAAGCGACATGACCTTCATGGCAACCCATGACAGAGGAGAACTGTTTAACATCCTCACCGTAGAATCCAACAGGGCTGCTGAAGCCGTTGTAAGCCGCATTGTCTTCTTGAATGCCGGCATGCTCCTCTTACTATATCTGATCCTTCTTTTCTTTCTTTCACCGTTTCTGGCCTTTTACACGCTACCGATTTTTGCCGGAGTCGGTTACATATTCAAACGTCAGGGGGGGTTGGCCAACGCTTTCAGCGCTTCGGTCTATGAAAGGAACAAAGGGTTTGCTGAACGCATTATTGATTATTTCAACGGCTTGATCCGAATAAAGATGCGTGCAATGGAATCCCGTATTTCGCAAATACTCAGCACTGACGTAAGTACGATCATGGATGATTGCTACAGAATTGAGCGTCTTAGAATACTTGTAGAAATAGGAATTTATCCTGTTCTCGTACTCGCAGCTTTTTTCATATTATATGTCGCGATTATTCGATTGGAGATCAGCCTTGCTGAGCTGGGAGTTTTCATGTTCGTCGTAACGCGCCTTGTCCCACAGTTGACGCTCATGAATTCCATGTGGGCGCATATGCATGGATGTATCGCGAGTCTTAATGAGATGAAAGCTCTGCTCAAGAAGGCTGATGAGAGCCGTGAGGTCTCAAACGGAAGACTTACTCTTCATCGGCTGAAAAAGGGAATTACCTTTGAAAGGGTTTCCTTTCGATATCCTCGCGGATTCGCATCGGCCTTTCAGCTAAATGAGCTTAGTTTTTTCATTCCACGAGGCTGCATCTCGGCGGTCGTCGGGCGCTCCGGCGCAGGTAAGACAACCATTCTGGGTCTGCTCGTCGGATTTTACAGGCATCAAGGCGGAGATATTAGACTGGATGATATTCCATTGCCTGATTATCATCTTTCAAGCCTGCGGAGAAAGATAGCCTATGTTCCCCAGGAGCCCCTACTATTTCATGACAGCATTCGCAACAACATAAATTTTGGCCTGAGCGAACCGCTTTCAGAGAACAGGATTAGGGAGCTCCTGCGTGTCGCTCATTGTATTGAAGTTGTCGAGGCTCTTGACAATGGGTTGGACTCAGTAGTTGGGGAGCGCGGGTGCAGGCTATCGCAAGGCCAGAAACAGCGTCTTACAATTGCCTGCGCGTTGGCAACAGAACCTGAAATACTCGTGCTTGATGAGCCGACAAGTGCGCTGGATTCGGAATCAGAGACTGCAATCCAGAAAACCCTTTCAAAGCTGAAGGGATTTCTTACAGTCATTGTTGTTGCACATCGTTTCTCTACTATCTCAATGGCTGATCAAGTGCTGCTCCTGGACAGGGGGCGTCTTGTCGGCTGTGGTACCCATGAATATCTCTATTCAGTCAGCCCGCTTTATCAGACCCTATTTCAAACCAGGGTATTAAAGTAAGGGGTAATCTATTTAAGTCTAATAATGGCTTTTGCGATGGAAATCAGCCTACGGACTACATAGGCAGTTGCATAATGTCTGAGCCTAAGTTTTCGAAAAAAGATCTTTCTCCTTGGAACTTTCTGAAGCGCTAAAGGTAACGCCCTTAGATAACCTAAAGAGGGTCTGGGATCAAGGCGTTCCCAATGCAGGATCCCTCTCACAACCGCATCCCATGCCATCAAAAGGGACAAAGCATGGGAAAGGTCCCCGTCGGTTTCAGGATCGTTGTGAAGGGCAAGGTTTTCATAAGCTCTGGCGATGTAGTCAGAGAAATCAAAATTCGCCGGGTCAGGGTCATAGACGTCTTCTAAGGCATACTCAATCTGTCTTCGTATGAAGCTGTGGACGTCTTTGTAGTTTAGGTGGTGGATATGCAGGCAGTCAGGGGGGCTCAGCTCAAGAAGGCGATTCGCGCCGGTGACGACCTCCGGCATTCTATGGATTGCGTCAGGCCACTTGACGCACCCCTTTCTGAAAAGCCTGATCTGATGGTCCGGATACCAGCCACTTCCCCGCATGATTTGGCCGGCAATCCTATTGAATCGGGGAATGGCAAAGGCGTCAAACTTGCTGTGATACTTATTAAGAAGACTTTTTATGTTGTCCTCTGCGTCATCGGGAAGGTATTCGTCTGAATCAAGAACAATAATCCATTCATTTTTTGCTTTATCAAGAAACAAATTCCTTATTCCGTCAACCCTCGGGGCAATCTGGTGGTGGAAGATCTTAGCGTTATGCCGGCTTATAATATCGAGGGTGTTGTCGGTGCTTTCCATATCAATTACAATCAACTCGTCCGCCCAGGCAACCGAGGCGACTGCGCGCTGAATCGTTTCGCCTGAATTGCGAGTATGTATAATGCAGGATATCTTCATAGCGTTACCTAGATGTTACTAAGAGTTATGGTTTTACGGATGTGTGGATGGAAAGGCATGGCAAGTTGATGCTTAATATAATCAACCATCTATAGTAAATCTTCCATTCCACTTTTTCATGAACAGTTTTCTCGAAGTTACATCTTTTTCGACTCGGCCTGGGGTTGACGATTCAAAATGCAAAGAATCGGTGCTGTTATCACAAAAAACACGCCATCCTGATAAGCGTGCGTTCAAACAGAAATCAATATCCTCCAGTCCAAAAGGATAGTTTTCGTCAAATCCGCCGACAGAGTTCCATAGCTCCTTTTTCACCAGAAGACAAGCGCCTGTTACAGCCTGGTATTCAGAAAGAGTCCTTGCCGCAAGTTGCCCCGGCGTTCTCCTCATACAGTGATAAGGTCCAACAGGACCTGGGCCAAATACGACACCGCAATGCTGAATCGTTCCGTCTGGAAAAAGCAGCCTGGTGCCGCAGAGCCCAGCATTTGGAATGGTTTGCAATACGTGCAGCATGGCGGTGAGAGTATTCTTGTTTAGCAGAACATCATTATTTAGTAAAAGAAAGAAGTCATTGGGATATGTCTGGGCGGCTATATTATTTGCGCGGGAGAAGGAATGATCCTTGTCAAAACGTAGTAAGTTAATGCCATCAAAATCGAAATCTTCTAATTGATAAGGAATTTCCGAGGCGTTGTCAACGAGCACCACTCGGGCAGTTAAGTGTTGGCCGGCTGTCTTTGCAGCCGAATCAAGGTTCGTGAGACACTGGTTGAGCAACGCTTTCAGTCCCCTTGAAATAATTATTACCGTAACGCCGGCAATAGTCATGCGAATAAGCCCCTGAGGGAGGTATTTGTCTGATCTTTTAAAAGCCTTAATTGCTGGATTCTTCGATAGCGCAATGAGGTAGCTATTGCTTGACTGCGCAGCCGAATTCGTAATGCCTCATTTTCTGGGAGGGTTACCCACCGAAGGGTTCCAGCCAGCTCAGTTGGTTCAGCTATCAGGCAGTTTCTCTTATGCAACAGATACTCAAAGCCGCCTTTCACCGGAACGGAGATAACGAGACATCCCGCAGCCATCGCTTCCAGGGCCGGCAATCCGAACTGTTCCCCTACAGAAGTTGCGATGAATATGCCTGCCCGTTTTAGGCGTCTGCTGACTTCGTGCTCATCGAGCCCGTCCAGGGGATCAAAGTCAAGCCCGTGGCATCGGCGCATACAGGCTCGTACTATTGGGAAACCTCTCCTTGGCATATAGGCAACCCTGTTATCCAATTTAGGAGCGCCGTCATAGAAAAAACAATCCGGTATTGAAATTCCCACATGAGTTGTAGGGCGATTGAACTTTTCCATCACATAATCGGATGCCTGCCTCCAGCAAGTCAATATCCAACAAGAATAATCAGCAAATATCTCATCCATCAGTTCATCTGTCCCCTGGCAGTGACAGACAAGCCTGGCGGTAAGTGAATTAAGGCGGCGAAAGTCGGGTGGCCAAGTGATCATCACCCAGTCATCTTTCTTGACAAGGGGCAGGGCCTTTTCTTCCTTCATCACAGGAACGGAGACATGGAACCATTGGGGGGCAATCCCTTCAGGAAGTACAATCGCACCTTTTCCCCCAAGGGAAATAATCATTTCTATGAACCGGCAGGCGACTTTCACTCCTCCAAATATCCCGCGGTCCGGCAGGAAATAGTAAATCATCTATGGTTCCTTATAAGCCACTGAAGAAACTCAGCGGACAGACCTATAAACCTCATCAATAAAGCAAATAACAAACCATATTGTTCGCGAGCGTAATGGCATCTAGCCCGGTTTAGCAATCGGCGGCGTTGTAACTTGCCTATGTCTGATCCTTCCCTTGCGAGGTGCTCAACCTTGCTTTCAAATTCAATAATCCGGCTGCCGATACGGTATAACTCCAAGCCAATGGCAACGTCTTCCATATACATGAAATATCGTTTTGAAAACCCTTTGATCTTAAAAAATGTCTCTCTCTCAATAAAAAAGCTGGCCCCATAGGGCCAGAGCCAGCTCATGTCATGAAAGCCAGGGAGCCGCTCCATAGAACGATAGATTTGTAAGTAGCCACAATTGGAATAAATCATGTCAGCAAAAAGCTTGAGCCGCGTGTATCCCGGCTGGGCGCCGCTTATTGTTGATCCCCTTTCATGTATATACTTAGGCACGGCGCAGCAACTGCGTTGTTTTTGCAAAAGATTAACGCCTTCATAAAAGAAATCTCTATCGGCTTTGCAATCAGGATTGAGAAAACAGAGGAATCTGGTTTCTAATGCTTGTGCCCCACGATTGGCCGCTTGACCGAAACCCACATTTTTCTTTTGTCTCATGGTTCTTATCCCATAAGATCTTGCGATTGCAACCGTTTCATCTCTTGAATCGTTATCAACAATCAGGACATTGGGGTGCAAATCAGGTCCCATGGCATGAAGACAAGAGCCTATCACCGCCCCAGAGTTATAGGTTACAATAACAATTCCTAGATTTAAGTCATCGGTCATTTAAGATTGGCGCCTCTGTCCTTAAAAAGCAACTTTTTGACAATGTGCAACCGCTTATAACAAAATATGCGAAGAAGATGTAACCTGTCAGGCCCCCTGCAAAAATTACTGAAATGAAGTACTAATGCTTGAGGGTTGGGAAAACTATCATCCCAGTGTGGGCAGTGATTCCATTTCCACTCAAGTGTTTTACAGCATCCTGGATAAAGCGTGTTCATCCAGTATTGAAAATAATCTTGATCTGCTATCATATGCTGCCCAATCTGGTGGTTTTCTGTTCTGAAAGAGATGGTTTTTATCGCCCAATCAGTGAGTGATGCAAATGCTGAATTCCTTCCCAGGACAACTCCGCTGTTATAAAAACGAAAATCGCTCAGTAAAGGAGGCTTTGAGTGAGAATCAAACCAAACCAGTGTATGTTTCCTGTAATGCTCAAGGAAGTCACATCTTGTCATAGAGGACCCTTTGATTGTTCGCTGCTCAACCATGCCAAAGTCATATCCTTGTATGGCATCTCGAATCTCCTTGTCGCCAATATTAGCGACCAGGAATGTATCTGCGTCCATCAACAATATCTGATCTGCTTTTGTGAGATCTAAACACGCCTTGAGAGCCTGAAATTTCAACAGGAATGGTATTGAACGATGACCGACACGAACCATGCCGAACATCTGTTTGATATGTATGCGGGAGGAGGGTTGCAACTTGAGGCTACCGGCATTCGCCTGATCAACTGCCAGAAATATATCAAAATCTGTTTTCTCCAGGAGGGATGCAACAGCGCTATGCGCTATATCATAGTAGGCGCTCTTGCCATAAAGAAACATGCAGACACATGTATCAGCCAAGCCAATCAGCCCTGCGAAGAGTCTATTGTCATGCTCCACCTAAGAATTAGTCACTCTGGTGAAGGATAATACGTGATAAGAGCTTGTTACCTGCCCAATAACTCTAGGCGGATAGCCGAGTTGTGTCAAGGCCAAACAGGCGGATTATTTTGGCAACCCTTGATTTTCGGGTGAGTGTCTGTGTTCTTTCTCGAAAAGTAGTTGTTGTCTTGAAACCCGGCGGGTGTCGAAATGAAATTTTCAGAAATTCTTAGCCCAGTTATCAGAGGTCAGGACGGTCGAGCCGCATTACGGGCTTGCTATTCCTGCTTATCCATTATGCCCGCGCCGCCTTTTTGGTTGAGAACAAAACCCCTCATGTTCATCCATTGCGGTTAGCCCGAACCATCTCCTGCATATCTTGGTGCCCAGTTCGGCCAGTGGGTGCTTCGGCCGTCTCCCTTTTCCCGACCAGGGCCACAAAGACATCCTCGAGGGTGGGCTCGATCGCCTTGATCTCCCTCATCTCGATGCCTGCGGAGGTAAGGGAGGGCTTTATGGCCCTATCTGCCTCGGCATCCTTTCTTAATCGCACATGGATGGAGCGGCCGAATATGGCCGCATCCAGAACGCCCTCGCTACCTGAAAGGGCTTCAACCGCCGCCAGCACATCGGAAACCATAAGCTCATAGACGGTACCCTCCAGGTGCCTTACCTTAAGCTCTCCGGGAGATCCGAGGGCTATCAGTCTTCCTTTGTCTATGAGACCGATCCGGTTGCAGTACTCAGCCTCCTCCATGTAGTGGGTGGTGACAAAGATGGTGACACCTTCCTCCGCCAGGCGGTAAATAAGGTCCCAAAAGGCCCTCCTGGTTGCGGGATCAACCCCTGAAGTGGGCTCATCCAGAAAGACCATGCGCGGTTCGTGGAGAAGGGCGCATCCCAGGGCAAGTCTCTGTTTCAGGCCGGTCGGCAGTTCCTTAGTAATGGACTGCCTTCTCTCCTTAAGGGATATGAGTGTCAGTACCTCCTCAATCCTTCTTCTGAGGGAAGGGGAGTCAAGCCCGTAGATCCCTCCGAAAAGCCGCATGTTCTCCTCAACCTTGAGATCGTCATAGAGGGAGAATCTCTGCGACATGTATCCGAGGTTCGCCTTTATCACCTCTGCCTGGGTTGCCATGTCGAGCCCGTTGACAAAACCCCTGCCCGAGGTAGGCCTTAGAAGTCCGCAGAGCATTCGGATGGTGGTGGATTTGCCTGCGCCGTTCGGCCCCAGAAAACCAAATATCTCTCCGTGGGCCACATCCAGGCTTATGCGGTCAACGGCCGTAAAATCCCCGAAGCGCTTCACCACATCTCTTAGTTCCACTGCCGGGGTCATGGCATCTAGCCTTTCTTGAGGATGGAAAGATATACATCTTCCAGGCTGGGATGAACCGGTTCCATCCTGAATCCTTTAAGTCCTTCCATATCAAGGGCGCACGCTACAGAAGCCGGATCAGCCTTATCCTTCAAGAGGAGATGGATACCTGCGCCGAATACGTAATGGTCTGATACCTCCGGCAGGGCTCTCAGTATCGCCATGGCTCTCCTTCGGTCCGCAACGGTTATGTTGAAGAGCCTGTCTGTAAGGAGTTTTCTCAGCTCCAGAGGCTCCTCTACCATCCTTACCTTTCCTTTGTCGAAGAAGGCCACCCTGTGGCAGCGGTCCGCCTCATCCAAGTAGGTTGAGGCCACAACAATCGTTACGTTTTCTCTCCTCAGTTCATAGAGGATTTTCCAGAAATCCCTTCGCGATACCGGGTCAACGCCGTTTGTGGGCTCATCCAGAAAGAGTATCCTGGGAGTATGGATGAGGGTGCAGCTCAAGCCCACCTTCTGTTTCATGCCGCCTGAGAGATTGCGGAAGAGGCGGTCCTTGAACGGCGCAAGGCCTGAAAACTCCATGAGGCGTTTCATGCGGTCTCTGTAGCGATCCTTAGGCACCTCATAGAGATCCGCGTAGAACTCAATATTTTCTCTTACCGTCAGGTCTTCGTAGAGTCTTGCGGGTTGGGCCATGTAGCCTACATGGTTTTTTATGGCCTCAGGATCTGAACCAACATCCGAGCCCAGCACCATGGCCCTTCCTCCGGTCGGTTCCATGAGTCCGCACAGTATCCTCAGACAGGTCGTTTTCCCCGATCCGTCAGGACCCACCAGACCGAATATTTCCCCTTCCTCCACCCAGAAGGTGAGGCCGTCCAGGGCCTTTGTCCCGCCGAAGGAGCGGCAGAGGTTTTCCACTTCAACTGCCTTCATTGCGCTATCTCAGAATCACATCCACCGGAAGGCCTGGTTTAAGTTCCTGATCCGGGTTTTTGAGGGTCACCTTGATGCGGAACACCAGCTTGATCCTCTCTTCCTCTGTCTGGACGTTCTTGGGTGTAAACTCCGCCTGAGGGGAGATGAAGGTCACCCGGCCCGGATATCTCTTTGCCTGAAATGTGTCTGATATCACCTCCGCTTCCTGACCGAGCTTCACGAGGCCGAGCTGCGTCTCAGGCACATAGGTTTTGACCCACACCTCATCTAGCCTTGCCAGGGTAACAACCGGTGTCCCGGGCTGGACATATTCGTGCTCCTCCACGTCCTTTACGGTCACAAAGGCTTCAAAGGGCGCGCGGAGCCTTGACTTGTCGAGGTCATCCGATGCTATGGAAAGCTGTGCCCGTGCCTGGTCTGTCTGGGCCTCCAGGGCCTTCAGATCCAGTTTGAGTTTCTCTATCTCCCTTCGGCCGGCCTCCGCTGCCTCTAGTACCGCATCGGTACCATCGAGCTGGGCCTTTCCCTCCATTACAAGCTCTTCTCTGGGACCTGCCTTCACGAGCTTGTAGCGCTCTGTCGAGGCGAGGTATGCGGCCTTGGCTGCATCTGCCGCGGTAACTGCAGTGTCGTACTGGCTCGGTGAGATGATGCGCGATTGATAGGGCTCCTTCAGTCGCTCTGCGTCGCGACTGCGGTTCTCCCACTCGTATCTGGCTCTGTCCATGGCGGCTTTTGCCTCGGCGATCTCCTGTTCCCTTGAGCCGCTTTTGAGGCTCTGATAGCGGGCGTTTGCCGCGGATTTGCCGGCCTGTGCCCTCCTGATATCTGCCTCAAGGAGCCGTTCTTTTAGATCAATTGCTATTGCAAGGGATGCCTGCCTGGTCTCAAGTTCCCTGACAAGGGCTGATGCCTGGGCATGCCTTGCGGAAAGGGTATCCTGTTCAAGCTCCGCTACGATTTCGCCTTTCTTCACTCTTGCCCCTTCGTCAACGTAAAGCCGGCCCACGTGTCCGGGGAGCCTGAAGCTCATGTCAACCTCCGTTGCCTCCACGTGGCCTGATGTCTTTATCTCGGTCTTTGAGCGGTCGGAGGGAAGGATCAGGAAGTAATAGACAGCCGCAGCGGCGGCTAGAAAGAGGACAACAACAGGAACGGCCTTTTTCATTATTCTTGAATTCTCCCAATCATTTGCCAAAAATCACAGGTAATTCCACCCGCCGGTTGCATTGAAGTTCACCTGCGAGACCCCTTCGCTTCTCATCAAGAGGTCTCGTATCTCTTCCCTTGTTGCGGGATCGTTTATAGGGGCGACTAGAGAGACAGGCCTTCCCTGATCGTCTTGGGCGTATTTCAATGCAACAACGGCCCCTGGAACCAGGGCAAAGCGGCAGCCTCCGAAGCCGCAGCATGAGGAGTCAATAACACCATGGCCAACAAAGAAAAGGACGTTGGCGCCTCCTATCCGGATCGTCCCCTCTTTAGAAAACAGGTACCATCCGGCAATACTTTTCACCTCTTCGTTGAGAGGGTGGGCGAATCTGATCGCGTTCAAGGCCTATCCTTCGATGCAGCATTGGCGTAGGAATTCCCTCGATCTCCCGGTTTGGCGCTTCGGGTCCTGAATGTTCGGTTGGCAGCCCTCAAGAGAAGTTTTATGTCATAGGGCTTCGCCACTGCTCCGCAAAAGCCGAATGTGGAGTAATTGCTCATGACCGGGTCTTCAGAATAGCCGCTTGATACTATTGCCTTTACATGCGGGTCAATTAAGAGAAGTTCTTTTACAACATCCCTTCCTCCCATGCCACCACGGATGGTCAGATCAAGGATGACTCCTGTAAAGGGGTTTTTCTCCTCCATTGCCTTGCGGTAAATCTCAAGGGCCTCTTTGCCTTCCCTGCAGGCTGTTACCTCGAAGCCCCCCCTTTCGAGGATGGAGGCTGCCACATCGAGGACGGTATCCTCATCGTCCATGATGAGGATCCGCTCAGTTCCGCCAGTTTGTTCTTCTCTTTCCTCGAGTGCCGGCCGGGATGCTGAGGAAGCCCTGGGCAGATAGATATGAACCGTGGTTCCCCTGCCTAGCTCCGATTCCACATGTATGGTTCCGCCGTGTCTTTTTATGATGGAGTAGGCGGTCGGAAGACTCAGGCCCATTCCCTTCTGCGCGCCCCTTTGTTTGGTTGAGAAGTATGGAAGAAAAAGCTTTGGAAAGTTTTCGGCCGGAATGCCTATCCCGGTATCACTTATGGCCACATACATCCATCCGTCGCGGCTCCGGGTTGGAATGCCGGGAAGATCGGCAGGCAGTTCATCTATGTTCGCTACCGAAACCTCGATCCTTCCGCCGGAAGGCATTGCCTCTTTGGCGTTGGTGATGATGCTTGTAAAAACGTCTCTCATCTGTCTTTCGTCGCAATCCACCTCCCAGATATGCTCTGGCAGGGAGATCTCGCTGTCTACGTTTGAACCTGAGAGAACCAGCATGATCGTGTCTTTTATCAGCGATGATAGTTCAATAGCCCTCATGACCGGATCTCCGCCCCTTGAAAAGGTGGTGAAGCGGCGCGTAAGTTCCTTGGCCCTGTGGCACAGGGCGAGGGCTTCGGAAAGATATTTGTGCTGCCGACTATCAGGTTGGGAGAATGTCTTTGAAAGATCCACAAAACCCATGATACCTGTCAGAAGGTTATTAAAATCATGGGCTATCCCCCCGGCTAAAAGCCCTATAGATTCAAGCTTTTCGGTCCTTATTCTTTCTTCCTCGGCCCTGCCTCTTTCGGTTATATCCACCGCGAAGACGGCCATGTAATTGAATCGCCCTGCTTTATCCGATATGGGATACCAGTTGGTTTCATAGTGCCTGCCGTCTCTGGCGTCCACCGTCCTTGAAGGGCTTCCTGTTTTGATGGCTTCTTCAAAAACCGACCTTCTTCTCGCCTTGATATCCTCGGGGAAAAGCTCAAATATATTCTTTCCCTCGATTTCACCAGGAGTCCGCCCGAGCCTCCTTGCGGCAACCTCGTTCACCATGATGGCCTTTCCGTCCGGATCGAGAACCACGAGTGTTTCGGTAATAGTGTCAACTACCGCCCTCAGGGTAGCCGCAGTCTGCGATCGAACTCCTATCTCCCTTTCAAGCCTTTCCTTGGCAGAGGATATTTCAGCAGTTCTCTTAAGTGTATCTCTTTCAAGAACCTCTCTTGCCGCCGAAACCGATTTGCTTTCCTTCCTTAAATAGTGTGCTCTCATAGCGAGAAGAGCGATAAAAAAGATAAGGGCGCTTAATGAGACCGCTATAAAAATGGATTCCATTGGGTGTGCAAATAGAAATGAGGCTTCACTGTGGTGCAGAGAACTCCCTTGATCAGGTTCAGATAAGGTTGCGGACTCCGGCCCGGCCCCGCTGATTGACGGGGGAAGGCTCAGGAGCAGAACTGAGAACAAAACCAGCCGTAAATATGCAAACTTTGTCATAATCATCTTTCTCTAAGAAGTTACAGGGATTCCACCAGAAAGTTTTTCTGATTCAGGCGGCTCCGCTTAACCTTGCACATGTCGGTCGCGTATGTTAACAACTATTTATTATAAGGTAAACCATAGAGTTTTTTGTTCGGGCCGGGTCTTGGGGGGGGGATTTGTTTATGAAGATTGTGTTCGCAGGTATAGTCGTTTTCGCCGTTCTGATTGGTGGATTGGGCGGTGTGGTTTCAGGGGCTGCCTTGAGCGATGCTACGAAAGCATGCCTTGAATGTCATTCCATCATTCATCCGGGGATAGTGGAGGACTGGCAAAAA
The DNA here is from genome assembly GCA_041753575.1 of Desulfatiglandaceae bacterium. Classification (GTDB taxonomy): domain Bacteria; phylum Desulfobacterota; class DSM-4660; order Desulfatiglandales; family Desulfatiglandaceae; genus CG2-30-51-40. The sequence goes on along the minus strand of JBGSUA010000099.1, from coordinate 41,562 downwards.
AGCCGCCACTCACAGATGAGTCCTTCCGATGCACTTGGTGTGAAAGGGCCTGGATTGAAGGTCTCAAGCAGGGACATCCCGGATGGGTTAAAGGGAAAGGCCGTCGGATGCGCCGAATGTCATAGCATGAGGCCCAAAGAGCATGCCGACGCTTTTGACCATAATGATCATAAGGTCTATACGGCGGTCAGTCCGGGCGACTGCCGTGTTTGCCATTCGGAGGAGGCCGAACAGTATTCCATGAATCTCATGTCGCATGCCTACGGAAACCTTTCCGAAAACAAGCTCTATGGCCTCCTTGAGCACAGCATTCTGGGAGCTGTAGGGAGGGATAAGGCTGAAATGGAAAACGCTCCCGCAAGCCGGGCTACTAGAGCTGAAACCTGCTATCACTGCCATGGTACAGTACTTAAGATCACAGGCAAAGAAAAGAGGACCTATGATGATTATGGAGATATGGAGTTTCCCAGGATAGAAGGATGGCCTAACCAGGGAACGGGCCGCGTGAATCTCGACGGCACAATCGGTTCGTGCGCGGCGTGTCATACCAGACATCGCTTTTCCATTGAAACGGCCCGCAAGCCTTACACCTGCAAACAATGTCATGTAGGGCCTGATGTGCCTGCCTTCAAGGTCTATGAAGCAAGCAAGCACGGAAATATCTTCTCAAGTCACGGCAGGGACTGGGAGTTTAGTAAGGTTCCCTGGACGGTGGGTAAGGACTTCTCTGCGCCCACATGCGCAGCCTGTCACGTAAGCCTTCTGGTAAGCTCCGACGGAGAGCTGATTGCGAAGAGGTCCCACAGGATGAACGACAGGCTTCCCTGGCGTATCTTCGGCCTCATATACGCCCACCCTCATCCTAAGAATCCGGACATAACCATTATCCGCAACAAGGACGGACTGCCTCTTCCATCAGATTTTGCCGGTGGCTTTGCGGCGGATTACCTTATTGATATCAAAGAAATGGAGGCGAGACGAAAAGGCATCCAGACGATTTGCCGAGCCTGCCACGGATCCTCAACGGTAGCAGGGCAGTGGGAGCGCTTTGAAAGCTCAATAAAGGAGACCAATGCAAAGACTCTCACAGCCACGCAAATCCTTATCGGAATATGGGCTGAAGGCTATGCCAAGGGACCGTCCGAAGGGGGAAGCCCCTTTGATGAGGAGCCTGAGAGAGTATGGGCGGATTCGTGGGTTATTTATGCCAATACCATTCGCCTCGCATCAGCCATGGGTTTCGGAGGCGACTACGGTGTATTCGCTGACGGCCGCTATGAACTCAACAAGACCATAGTAAGGCTTCATGACTATGTACGTCAGAGGAAACGGGCGCCCCAGTAAGGACGTCCTTTACTTTTACAGATTTATTTTCCCCGAATAACCCCGGAACGATCAGGGAAGAGCGATTCCCTCGTCAGCGCCGGCTGCACCCGGAGGATGCGGATCAGGCGGGGAACTCCCTAAGCGTCTCGTGTATGCCCTTGTGGAGCTCATACCAGAATTCATAGGCCGCTGCCTGCTTGTCCTGAGCGAAGAGCTCCAGCCAATGATCAAGGTCAGGGTTCTCCGCGCCGTCCACCTTCTTCCTTCTCAGAAAGCTTAAGACCGCGTCAATATTGCGCTCCGATTCCCAGAAAACCGATGCATTCCTGCTTGCTATGCGGCTCGCGGTTAGCCTTACCGATTCGAGGAATCTGTCCTTTAGTCCGAAGATCTTCTCCACTATGTCGGGCATCAGATCCTCTGCCCATGCCCTGTGAAAACGGCATATTCCCAGATTGTCCAACATGAGTTCCTTGAGCATGCGGCGGGCATTCTCTCTCCCGAGCTCCCTCGGAGGCAGGAAGTCCTGGCCGTAGTGCATGTAATATTTTCCAACTATGGGCATGGGGGCGAATACCCCTGGAGTCCAGTACTGGTTTGGAATCATCCAGCCCTGCCTGGCAAAGGCGTTATGGACGAAAAGGTCCATGATTCTCTTTCCTTTCTTCCTTGCCAGACGGCGGGCGAATTTCCTGGCTCCGAGGCCGAGCGGGATCTTGCTCCCAGGCCGGACCATCTCGTCCAGGAGTTCCTTTCCAATACTTGCGTTGTGCATGGAGTCTTCCACAACGTGAAAGGACTTAAGGTCCCAGTGCGGTCTTTGAACAACCCCCAACTCTTGAGGTTCCATGACCCCCTCATCCAGACAATCCATGAGCCACGAAAGCACCCCTCCCGCGGCTATGGCGTCGAAGCCCAGGCTGTCGGAATGGTGGTTGAGCATCTCGGCCGCGCGCTGATCGAATATGCCGCAAAGAGGCCCCATGGCCTGATAGGGCTCATAGTCTTTTTTGTAGGGGCCGTTGAGCTTCTTGCAGACGGCCGCGCAAGGCTCTCCGCAGGTCTTCTGCTTCTTAGGCTTAATTGTTTCTTCATTGAACTGCTTGAGATAATGATCTGCTATGAAGCGCCTGTGCAAGTCCCTTCGCTCTTCTTCGCTCCAATAGACGCTTCGGTAGTTGAATGCAAGGATGTTTCCCTCCATAGAGGCATAGTTTACCCCGAAGGTGCCGCCGGTATTAAACTTTGGGTCGTATCTGTATTTAGTGGTTGCCTCAAGATCCTTTGCCGCGATGCGCTGGTTGTATTTGTCCTTAAACCATTGATCGGCAACCGAGCGGTCACATAAATCTTCGTCAATGTGTGTTCCGCCGTATATGATTCCAAGTATCCCGTGCTCCTGTAAGAGCTTGGAGCCAAAACCGCCTCTTCCGGCCCATGTGTCTGCAAATGACAGTGAACGCTTTTGAATGGGAGCGGAACAAATCGCGCCAAAATCGCTATAAAGAGATGCAGGTCCGCAGGAGAGCACCCTTGGATCGCTTTCATATCTTTCCCCGAAAAGATCGAGAGACTCTTCCATAACTGCGTAAACTCCTTTTCGCCCTTTATTCCATACAAGATCGGGCGCTGCCTCGGCGAATTCCACCTCAATTTCTTCTCCGTGGTTCCTGTTTAGATAGATGATGGAAGGATGAGGCGCCCTGCCGATGATCGAAAGCATGTTGATCCCAAGATTATCAAAGACCAGGGCGGCTCCGCCCATGGAGGATATGTAGAACCCATGCCAGCAAGGGGATATCCCTGTGAATATAAGACGATTTGAGCCTGGGAACACTGATCCTGCAAAGAGCCCGGCCCCGATATTAAGGCTATTGTGTTTGTAGGAGAGGTGAATGCCCAAATCAACGGGCCCGAAGAAATCCCCGACATTGTAACGCATGATCTTATAAAAGCCGCTCGATGCATCAAGCATAAGTACCTTGATGAAATAAGTCTTTTCACTCATGGCATTTCTCCGCTTCAGCTACTAAAGACAACCCCCGGGCGGTTTATGAGCCCTGAGTATCAGAGGTCTTTAAGATTATACCAAAAGCCTCTTCGGCGGTTTCCACGTACCGAAATATCTCGATATCCTCTGCCGAGATGGTTCCCTCCTCCACTAGGACATTGAAATTGATGATCCTTTCCCAGAAGGCCTTGCCGAATATAAGAACCGGAAAAGGTTTGATCTTTCCGGTCTGAATCAAAGTGAGGGTCTCAAAGAGTTCATCAAGGGTTCCGTAGCCGCCGGGAAATACCACCAGGGCCTTTGCACGCATGAGAAAGTGCATCTTTCTTATTGCAAAATAATGGAACTGGAAACAAAGTTCGGGTGTTATGTAAGGATTCGGCCTCTGTTCATGAGGAAGAACTATATTCAGCGCAACGCTTATGCAGTCTGCTTCGCTTGCCCCTCTGTTGGCCGCCTCCATTATCCCCGGCCCTCCACCCGTCACCACCACCAGATTGAAGACGGAAGATGCCTTGTTGGCCTCGGAAACAAGACGGGCAAGTTTGCGGGCCTCCTCATAATATCTGGATCTCTCCATAGTCCTGCTAGCCCTTTCCACTACCCTTACAAAGGATTCGTCATTAGGGTTTTGCTTTGCTCCGTCCTTAGCAGCCATGAGTTGCCTGCGGGCCTCCTCAGGTACCGGTATTCTTGAGCTTCCGAAGATCACAACGGTTCCCTGGATTTGATGCCTGTTCAATATGAGTTCCGGCTTCATAAGCTCAAGTTGAAGACGCACCGGACGGAGTTCATCGCGCATCATGAAATCGTAATCCGTATAGGCCAGACGATAGGAATCAGAAAGGGTCTGGGGCGATACCGGACATAGCTCGGCTGCCTTCGCATCCTCGTGCGCAGAAGGGAATGTGTCGCTTCTTTTAGGATTAATCATGCTTGGTCCTCCCCGACGGCTGATTAGAATAACATTGTCGAGCAAACACTGGCAAAGAAAATCGAGACCCTGAAGGGGTGGCATTTATACATTGCCGCCAATGAAATCGCTGTATCCGTTTTTTGCCTTGACTTAGCGCCTTCAAGAGTCTATATGAAGGCCCGTCAGTTAAATGAACGGCGTTTAGCAAGGCAGGAGACCTTTGCGTGGGCATTTCCGAACGTAAGAAAAGGGAGAAGGAAAGCCAGCAGAAGAGGAGACAGGCCGAGATCCTCGATGCCGCTAAAAGGGTATTCCACCGGAAGGGATACAGTGCCGCAACCGTTGATGATATTGCCAGATCCGCTGAACTCAGCCCCGCCGCGCTATATCTTTATTTCAAGAACAAAGACGACATCTACGTTTCTCTCAATCTACAGCTTCTGAACTACCTCTTTGAAAGGCTTTCTGCCCTGGAGAAGGATAAAGGCCTCAACGCGGATAAGAAGGTTGAGGCCCTCAAGAAGCTTTTCTATGATGTTTTCTGTTTTGATCATCTTATCCTTGTAAATCTTTTTCATCTCCAGGCAAGCGACGGGCTTCAAAACCTTCCCCCTGAGCGCGCAGATCGGCTTAATGAGATTGCCTCGTCCTGCCTCAGGATCCTGAGTTCCATACTTGAAGAAGGAATGAATCAGGGTCTTTTTAACAGACATCATCCGACGGCGCTTGCGGATATCATCTGGAGCACCTTCACAGGCACTGTTCTCTGGGAGGAGAGCAAGCGGATGGTGAATCCTGAGAAGAACTTCTTCAAGGAGACTTTCGGTCTTGCCATAGACCTTTTCAGAAAAAGTATTCAGGCACAAAGGGCAGTAGGCTCCAGTGCGGCTTGCGGCAGGTTATAGGACATGGTCGGCATTGATCCTCCAATAATAGAAATCAGAAAGCTTTCCCTGCGGTTTGGGGGATTGCAGGTGCTTCATGAAATTGGTCTGGACGTCCGCGCAAGAGAGATCCTTGCGGTAATAGGCCCCAACGGCGCGGGCAAGACGAGCCTTTTTAATTGCATAAACGGGTTTTATCATCCCTATGAAGGTGAGATTCTCTACAAGGGAAAAGACATTACACAGCTCAAACCTCACAGAATAGCAGAGATGGGAATAGCAAGGACATTTCAAAACATAGAGCTCTTTTCGGGGCTGACCGCCCTGGAGAACCTCATGGCGGCAAGACACATCTTGATGCGGCGGGGAGCCCTTATGGGTTCGCTTTTCTTCGGGCCGGCAAGAAATGAGGAGATATCACACAGGGAAGAGGTCGAGGAGGTCATTGATCTGCTTGAGATGGAATCCATCAGAAAAAAGGTTGTTGCCTCACTTCCTTATGGACAGAGAAAGCGCGTTGATCTTGCAAGGGCACTTTGCATGGAACCTTCCGCGCTCTTACTCGATGAACCTATGGCGGGAATGAATGTTGAAGAGAAGGAGGATATGGCCAGGTTCATACTTGATATCTATGAACTCAAGAAGATACCCATAGTTCTTGTTGAGCACGATATGGACGTGGTTATGGATATATGCAGCAGAGTGGCTGTACTTGACTTCGGACGAAAGATAGCAGAGGGGCGCCCTTCCGAGATCAGGTCGGATAAAAGGGTGATAAGGGCTTATCTTGGGGAGGACTGATAGATATGGCTCTTGAAACACTTCCGCAGGCGCTGAGGGAGAACTTCCACATTTTAGGCTCCAAATCCATAGCGATGAGGGTAAAGGACAGGGGCATCTGGAGGGAATACACCTGGGAGGATTACTTCCTCAAAGTCAAATGGTTGTGCCTCGGACTCAAGAGCCTGGGCCTTGAAAAGGGGGATAAAGTCTCCATCCTGGGCGAGAACAAACCCGAATGGTTCTGGGCCGAACTGGCAGCACAGTCGGCCGGCGGTGCCGCGGTAGGGATATTTACGGACTGTCTGCCATCAGAGGTGAAATATTATGTGGAGCACTCAGACTCTACCTTTGTAGTCGCGCACGACCAGGAGCAGGTGGACAAACTCCTGGAGATCAAAGGCCAATTGCCGAGGCTCAAAAAGGTGATCTACTGGGATGCAAAGGGCTTGTGGAGTTATAACGACCCTATAATGCTTCAGCTCGATGAGGTGTTAGAGATCGGCAAGGCCTATGAAAAGGCAAATCAAGGGTTTTTTGACAAAATGATTGACTCGGGGAAGGGCCATGATGTGGCGGTTATATGCTATACCAGCGGAACCACTGGTCTTCCCAAGGGAGCCATGCTCACCCAGAACTGGCTCATGCTTTCCGTCAGTGAATGGGCGAGACTGGACGGATGGATGGGCAAGGACTTTGAGTACCTGTCATTCATCCCACCTGCCTGGATCACTGAACAGGGCATCGGCATCGCAGGAAATATCATAGCTCCCATGGTGGTCAACTTTCCTGAGGAGCCTGAAACAGTACACGAGAATATAAGGGAGATCGGCCCAGCGGTGCTTTTCTTCGGAGCCAGGCTTTGGGAGAATTTAAACCGGATGGTTCAGGCGAAGATGATGGACTCCACCTTCCTCAGGCGCCTTTTTTACAATATGGCCCTGCCTGTGGGGCTTAGATACTGCGATATAAGTGGCAAGAGGCCAGGATTTTTGAAGACTTTTTTATACCTTCTTGCCTATTACGCTGTTTTCAGGCAACTGAAAGACAGACTCGGACTTTCAAACGTAAAGGTCGTCTATTCAGCGGGGGCGGCGGTAAGCCCCGATATAATACGGTATTTCAAGGCCATGGGGATTGATATCCGTCTCTTCTACGGAAGTACGGAACAGGGCGTTATGACCATGCCCAGGAGAGGCGATATGAGGCCTGAAACCTCGGGCCCGCCTGTTCCGTGGGTCGAGATAAAGCTCTCGGATGAAGGAGAGATCCTTGTAAAGAGCAAATATCCTTACGCAGGCTATTACAAGAACAAAGAGGCGACCGAAGCTAAGATGGTTGACGGCTGGTACTGCACCGGGGATTTCGGCCACAAGGATGAAGACGGCCACCTTATCGTAATGGACAGGATGGACGATCTCAAGGAAATTGCCGGCGGGAAGAAGTTTTCGCCGCAATATACCGAGATAAGGCTGAGGTTCAGCCCTTACATCAAGGATGCCCTCGTAGTCGGGGGGGCTCAGCGTGGCTTCGTAAGTGCTCTCATAAATATTGATCTTGAAAATGTTGGAAGATTCGCGGAGGCAAGACACATCGCCTACACAACCTTTACTGACCTGTCCCAGAGAGAAGAGGTCATAGATCTGATAAGGGAAGAGATACGCAAGGTCAACAAAATCCTCCCTGATTGGACCAGGATACGAAGATTTGTAAATCTTCACAAGGAATTTGACGCCGATGAAGATGAGCTCACGAGGACGAGAAAACTCAGGCGTACCTTTGTGGAGGACAAGTATGGAGGGCTTATAGAGGCACTCTATGGAGATGGCGGCGCCTACAGGGTTGAGGCCACCGTCACCTACAGAGACGGAAGAAAAGGCACCATGGAGACGGCCATCGCAGTTAACGAGATATGAGAATTTATTAGGCGTCCTGCAATTCTATAAGGCCTGACGTGGTTAGGGCAGGCGCAGAAACACGGTCTATTCCGGAGGCCACAGGCCCGGCGCTACGAATGACCATATTGCCGCGAGACGAGTAGTAAGCTTATCAGCCCACGGGGAGTGATCCATGTTGGAGTTTTTACAGCAGGCAATTACAGGACTCATGATTGGAAGCCTCTATTCTCTTGTGGCCGCCGGCATAGTGCTGGTCTATAAGTCCACGCATGTGGTGAGCCTTGCCCATGGTCAGCTTGTGGCATTCGGGGCCTTATTTTTCTGGTTCTTTTTTGGGGGCTTTGAGTGGCCTCTTTGGGCTAGCCTTATCCCTGCCTTTATCCTTACTGCGGCAGTAGGACTTCTCATCGAGAGGCTTGCCCTGAGGCCTCTGATCGGCCAGCCTCTTTTTGCAGCCTTCCTCATGACATTTTCCGTCTTCATAACCCTTGAAGGGATATTCGTCCTTTACCTCAAGGGAGAGACAAGGGCCTTGCCTGCATTTCTGCCTGAAGGAAATATCACCATGAGCGGTCTGTCTGTCCCCGTGAACCAATTTGTGAGTTTTCTGGTCGCGATCTTGCTGTTCATAGCCCTTTCAATCATCTTCAAGTTTACGAAGGTGGGGCTGGGGATGAGGGCCACGGCTGAAGACCACCGTCTGGCGCAGGGGACCGGGATAACGGTAAGAAAAATATTTTCCTACGTGTGGATTCTATCCGGCCTGGTAGCAACCGTTGCCGGAATCGCCATAGCCGGGGTGATGGATATCTATTACATGCTCCCTTACATAGGGATCAGCGGATTGATAGTGGCCATCTGTGGCGGGCTTGATTCCCTTCTGGGGGCCTTTGTGGTGGGACTGCTTCTGGGGGTAGTGGAAAATGTGGGGGCGGGATATCTGGATCCACTTGTGGGCGGCGGGGTAAAGGACGTGGTCTCCTATGTTGTGCTGTTGATGGTCTTGCTCGTAAGACCCTACGGGCTTTTCGGACTAACAAGGATAGAGAGGATATGACCTATGCGGCCTTGCGGTATATTTGACAGAAACTACGCTCAGGATATGGCGATAATAAGGACATGGCAGCACTGGACCTGCCTTATAGGAGCGCTTGCCGTCCTGTATCTCTTTCCTCTGTTCGGATCCTATTACCTGATAAGCTTCATAAATCTTTCAGCGATAAGTGTCATAGCTGTTATGGGCCTTCAAGTAGTAAGCGGGTATTGCGGGCAGATCTCTTTTGGACAGGCGGCCTTTATGGCTGTTGGAGCATATACCTCTTCCGTGCTCACCACCCATTTCGGCATCTCATTCTGGCTGGCGCTCCCTCTTTCAGGGATAGTTGCCGGAGCAATAGGCGCCATCGGAGGGGCGCCTTCTCTCAGAATAAAAGGCATGTATCTGGCCATGGCCACGATCGCGATACACTTTGTTCTGATCTGGCTGGTTCTGCACCTCGAAATAACAGGCTCCTTCAAGGGATTATATCCCCCAGCGCCCAGCCTGGGGGGTTTTGAATTCGATTCGGACGAAAGGATGTACTACCTGATAATATCCGTGATGGTAGTAATGACCTATTGTGCCAGGAATCTTATCAGGACCAGGGTCGGAAGGGCCTTTGTGGCCATTAGAGACAATGATCTGGCAGGAGAGGTAATGGGTATCAACCTTTACTACTACAAGCTGCTTGCCTTTTTCATATCCTGCTTCTACGCGGGCATCGCAGGTTCCCTCTGGGCTCACCTGATTACAGTGGTAAACGCTGAGCAGTTCACCCTTCTTCACGCCCTGGAGTTTGTTGGGATGCTGATTATAGGGGGGATGGGAAGCATCCCGGGAGTGTTTTTCGGAGTGCTTTTCATAAAGATCCTAAACGAGCTGGTGCTTTTCACCTCGCCTGTTCTGGCCGGAGCTTTTCCATGGCTGGGGGCTTCCCCGGCAGCAGCTATGGGCTTGATCGCATTCGGTCTTGCCGTGAGTATTTTCCTGATATTTGAGCCGAGGGGCCTTGCGCACCGGTGGGAGATATTCAAGGCTTCTTACAGATTGTATCCCTTTGCCAATTAGGTGAAGGGTGCAGTAAAGGGGTGTCGGAGGAATTTCAAACTAGGCAGGGAAATGAAAGGAGGTAGCATGAAAGCAAGATCTTTAAACATTTTTTCAGTCTTTGCGGGACTGTGCCTGACGCTGGCGCTTTTCCAGGTCACGGCGGCCAAGGAGGTCTCTTATCTAAGCCTCGCGGATTACACTGGCCCGATAGCAGGCCTAAATGTGCCGGCTGATATGGGTCTTTCGGACTTCATCAAGGAGGTTAATGAGAAGGGTGGAGTTGACGGAATAAAGATCAATTTCATAGGAATTGACACGCGTTATGATGTCGCAAGGGCGGTTTCGGCCTACAAGCGCTACAGAAGGACAGCCAAGCTCCTTATGGTCAACTCCATAAGCACCCCCATCGGGAAGGCACTTGCCGGACTCATTGAGAAGGATCAAAGGGCGCAGATCGTGCCGGGCGACGGTGAATATCAGGCGCACGTCCAGAGGACATTTCTGTGGGGGCCCGCTTATCAGGACGCTTTGGCAGCCACCTTTGACTGGATCCTGGAGGATTGGAAGGCGAAGGGTAACACGGGTGCTCCTGTTGTAGGTTATCTTAGCTGGGATAACGCTTACGGAAGAGAGCATCTGAGAGGTGGTCAGGAATACGCTCAAAAGATAGGCATAAAGCTTTTGCCTCCTGAGTTTTTCCCCCCAGGAACTCTCAAGCACGACGTTTATCTCACGAGGCTCGCCGAGGGTGGGGCGAACTACATCCATGCCGGCGGGGTTGATCCCACTCCCACAAACGTAATACGGGACGCCTATTCATTGGGTCTTACAAAGAAGATCCAGTTCACTACCGATTACTGGGGGCCTACGGAACTTGGTCTGGGGGTCCATGCAGAGGCCCTTGAAGGGGTAGTGATAACCTCTTTTTTCCAGAGGGGAGAAGACGCCAAGGCCAACAGTTTTGTGACCGACATGTGGAAGAGAAACAGGGGCTCTATGGAGAAATTCAACGAGGTGTACGGGATGGGGGTATCCTGGGGGATCACCTTTGTTGAAGGGCTTAAGGCCTCCGTCAAGGCGGCGGGTTTTGAGAAGCTTGAGGGAGACGATATGTATAAGGCCTATCAGACGCTTAAAGGACTGGACAAGAAGGGCATCCAGGGGCCTTGCGCTTACAGCGATAAGTCCCGAAGAGGGAGCCTTGAGGTCAAGATTTACAGGATAACCAAAGGCAAGGCCTTGCCCATAAGCGACTGGAGAACCGCTCCGGACGCTGTGAGCCTGCACAAATTCTAATCAAGCTTTCAAAGGAGGCAGTCATGAGAATATACAGAACAGTAATTCTGTTTCTTGCCGTCATATTTACTGTCGTAACCGTGGGCTGCTCGGGCACCATGTCGCCGGCGTCCAAGCCCAAGGCGACCCTGGAGGTGATTCCTGCGGAGATATTCCTGTCCCCGGCTTTAATCAAGAGCCCCGTCAGTTTCAAGGGGGCAGGTTTCAAGGCTAACGAGATGGTAAGTGTGGAGATGGTGGTCCCGAAGGGGATGGAAATCAAGGGTGTGGGGAAGGATGAGGATGCCGTGGGATTGGCGTTTGGCACAGCGGATAAGGAGGGCTGTTTCTCCGCGGCCATGGGCCCTACCGCGACACTCAACTGGTTTTTCCAGGTGGGATGGACTCCTCTCCTGACACCGGATTTCAAGCAGGCAAAACCCCTGCCTCCCGGGCTCTATCAAATAAATGCGACCGGTATGGATTCAGGGATAATTGCCGGTTCAAACCTGAAGATCGTTCCTCCGCCAAAGCAGCCGCAGAAATAGGAGCTCGATGTTAAGGTTAAATAACATAGAGGTCATCTATAGCAATGTGATCCTGGTTCTTAAGGGGGTTTCACTGGATGTTCCCGAAGGAGGGATAGTTTCCCTTCTCGGGGGCAACGGTGCCGGTAAATCCACCACCCTCAAGGGGATCTCCGGTCTTTTGCGCACGGAACTGGGAGAAGTGACGGATGGCAATATTCAATTTGAAGGTGTCAGGATAGACCGCAAAAGCCCTGAAGAGATAGTGCGCATGGGCATTGTCCAGGTGATGGAGGGGAGGCCTCTTTTTGAGCAGCTCACTGTTGACGAAAACCTAAAAGTGGGCGCTTACGCCAGGAGCGATACAAACGGAATAAAGGCTGACGCTGAGTCTGTCTACAGCTATTTCCCTACCCTTTCAAGGATGCGCAACAGGACAAGCGGATACCTTTCCGGAGGAGAAAGACAGATGCTGGTGATGGGGAGGGGCCTTATGGCCAAACCCAAACTGATGCTCCTCGATGAGCCGTCCCTTGGTCTCAGCCCCGCACTTGTGAAGGAGATCTTTCGAATAATCAAGCTGATAAATGAAGAAAAAAAGGTTTCTATGCTCCTTGTGGAGCAGAATGCATTTGTGGCCCTGTCCATCTCCGAATATGCCTATGTCATGGAAAACGGAAGGATTGTGCTTGACGGAGCCTCTGCGAAGTTGCGCGAAAACGAGGATATAAAGGAATTCTATCTGGGGCTGAGCCAGGTAGGAAAGAGAAAGAGCTACAGGGAGGTAAAGCACTACAAACGCAGAAAGAGGTGGTTGGCCTAGTTGGGTTTAAAAAAATGATCGCCGAGGGCCGTTAGTCGTAGATAATGAAAACCAACGGAGGAAGCTGAATATGGGGGTACAGGATCTTACTTTTTATGATGTGATTTGCCGAAATGCCGGATGTTTCGGAAAGAAGGAAGCCTGGGTGGATGCCGAAGAAGGCCGCAGTGTAACCTTCGCCCAATATAAGGAGATGGCCGAAAGGCTTGCTTCAGGTCTAAAGAAGCTGGGCGTGAGCAAGGGCGATCGCATCGGGGTCATAGGAAAAAACAGTCTTGAGTTTTTTCTTATATATGGCGGGGCCAGTGTCTTGGGTGCCATAGTACTTCCCGTCAACTGGAGGCTTTCAGCCGACGAGGTGGCTTACAATATAAAGGACTGCACGCCCAGGGTGGTTTTCGCGGACAACGAATTCCAGGCGACGATTGAGAAGATAAGAAAAGACATCCCCTCTGTTGAGCATTTTTTCAACTTGGAGCAGACCGGCGGAAGATTCAGGGCTTTTGATGAACTTATGCCCCCCGAACCTCTTGCGGTGCCGGCCGCTGTCTCATGGGATGACGGCTTCGTCATAATCCATACGGCGGCAGTTGGGGGAAGACCCAGGGGCGCCCTTCTAAGCCATGGAAACATCCTTTGTGCGGACATGCACTTTGCTTACTACATTGACCTGAAGCCGGAAGACGTGAATATGAGCATCCTGCCTCTTTTCCACGTCGGAGGCCTTTTTACGGCAACGGCAATGTTCCACGGCGGAGGCCTCAATCTCAATGTGAGAAAATTTGATCCTGAAAGGGTCTTGAGGCTTATTGAGGAGCGAAAGGCAAGTTTCATGGTTGAGTTTCCTCCGATCCTATCAACCCTTCTTGATCTCAAGGAAAAGATCGGGGGGGACATAAGTTCACTGAGGGCTGTAGGCGGGCTTGAGACCCCTGAAACAATCGAAAGATACCAGAAGATGACCGGTGGAACATTCTATTGCCTCTATGGTCAGACCGAGACATCCTGCATAGCGACCTTCGGGCCTTATAACGACAGGCCGGGGTCTGCCGGGAGGCCACTTCCGCTTGCAGAGGTAAGGCTAGTGGATGAATACGACAGGTTCGTGCCGACCGGGAAGGTGGGAGAGATCGTTGTAAAGGGTCCCATGGTCTTCAAGGGTTACTGGAATCTGGAAAAGGAAAACGCCTATACCTTCAGGGAGGGATGGCATCACACGGGGGATATGGGCAGGTTTGACGATGAAGGATTTCTTTGGTACGCGGGCAGAAAGGCGGAAAAGGAGCTTATAAAGCCGGGAGGAGAAAACGTATATCCTGCCGAAGTCGAAAAGGCTATCCTCCAGCATCCGGCGGTCGAAAAGACCGTTGTCTTCGGGGTGCCTGATCCCAAGTGGAAAGAGGGAATAAAGGCGGTGTGCCGGCTCAAGGCCGGTATGAGTCTGGGAGAAAAGGAGCTGATAGAATTTGTAGCTGAAAGACTTGCGCGTTACAAGAAGCCACACTATGTTCAGTTTGTGGCCGATATACCCCTGGGATCTGATGGCAACCCTGACAGGGCAAAGGTTAAGGAACTTTACGGGGCCAAGGGCTAGAAAGGGATCGCAGCTATGAGAGAAGTTGCCGTTTTAGGGGTGGCCATGACCAAATTCGGTGTCTCGGATAAGACCAACCTTGAGATGTTTGCCGAGGCGGGTCTTGAAGCGATATCCAAGTCCAATCTGGAGCCGAAGGACATCCAGGCCCTTTTGTTCGGAAATTGTTTGGGTGATTTTGAAGAGGGACAGCTTCACATGGCCCCCTTTGCCCACGCGGAACTAGGACTTCCAACTGGGGCGCCGGCCACAAGGTTTGAATCCGCTTGCGCGACGGCCACAGTGGCTATAAGGCACGCGGCCTTGCTGGTAGGGGCCGGGATATACGATGTCGTATTGGCGGGAGGAACTGAAAGGGCTGCGAGGATGGGGACCCCTCTTGCGACGCGCACCTTTGCTATGGCCTGCCAGGCTCATTATGAGTCTTCCGCGGGAATAACATTCCCGGGGGTATTTGCCATGGCTGCGCATATGTATGCGCATAAATACGGCATAGCCCTGAGCGAGCTTAAAAGGCATATGGCAGAGGTGGCAGTAAAGAATCATTATCACGGCTCCCTCAATCCAAAGGCACATTTCCGGAAACCCATAACCGTTGATACCGTGCTCAACAGCATGATGGTTGCCGATCCCCTGCAGGTCTTCGATTGCTGTCCATTTTCCGACGGAGCATCCGCGCTGGTGATCGCGGAGGCAAGTAAGGCAAGAGCGCTTGTCAAGAAACCCGTCATAGTTGCCGGGACCGGCCAGGCATCGGCCGGAGCCCTTTACCTTCAAAGGGACCTGACCCGGATAAAGGCAAGGGAGGAGGCATCCCGTCAGGCCTTTTCTCAGGCCGGCATCGAACCGAAAGATGTACAGGTGGTGGAACTCCACGACTGCTTTACCATAGCCGAGATCCTAGCGCTTGAAGCCATGGGCTTTTACAGATTTGGATCGGCCTACAAGGCGGCAAGCAGCAGGGAGACCTATCTTGGAGGGAAGCTTGTCGTGAATCCATCCGGAGGCCTGAAGGCAAAAGGTCATCCGATAGGCGCAACCGGAGCGGCCCAGGTCACTGAGATAGTGGAGCAGTTACGGGGCGAATGCGGTGAGAGGCAGGTTAATGGAGCAAGGGTGGGGATGGTGGATACCCTTGGCGGGGATTTCGGTACTGTCTGCAATATTATCTTGAGGGTGTGATCATGGGATACAAACTCACATATGATCAATTTGTGCAAGGGCTTGAGCAGGGAAATCTGCTCGGGCTTGTGTGCAACAGTTGCGGGGCGGCCACATGTCCTCCGCTTGGGGTATGCAGGGCCTGCGGAGCTCAGGATCAAAGGGTGGCTGAGATGAGCGGAGTGGGAACTGTTCGAACCTTTACAGTGGTGAGGGTAGCTCCTGAAGGCAGGACGCCTCCCTATGTGGTCGCGATGGTGGAACTCGACGAGGGGCCGTGGGTCATGGGAAACCTTGAGGATCTGGCGTCGGCTGATATGGATGTTATCGGCAAAAAGGTAAAGGTTGGAAGCAGACCGGTTCAGACGAAATTCCCTGCCCAGGAAAACCAGAGGTCCCTTACCTTTCATCTTCTCTAATAGGATTTCCCCATCGGTCCCGGTAGCTTGAAGCGTGGTGATGAAGCCGCCGGGACTACCAGTTAGACTGAATTTTATGAAAAGAGCCGTTTCAAAGAAGAGTAAAGCCCTTATCTTTATTGTATCCTATAACGCGGAGCGTTTCATTGAAGGGGTCTTAGACCGCATTCCCGAAGATGTTTGGAAAAATGACATCTACGATGCAGAGGTCCTGCTCATAGACGACTGCTCCCGGGATGACACCTTTGGAAAAGCCAAGTCCTTTTCACGGAGGGAGGGATCCCGCCCAATAACCGTGCTTTTCAATCCGGCCAACCAGGGATACGGAGGCAACCAGAAGATAGGATATTTCTACGCGATGGAGAAGGGATTTGACGCGGTGGTGCTCCTGCACGGAGACGGTCAGTACGCCCCTGAGTATCTGGATCGTCTCATAAGGCCCATAATTAAGGGCAACGCTGATGCCGTATTCGGCTCCCGTATGATGAAGAAGGGAGACGCCATTAAAGGGGATATGCCTCTCTATAAATGGCTTGGGAACAAGGCGCTCACCTTTCTCCAAAACAGGATCCTCGGGGCACGATTGAGTGAATTCCACAGCGGCTACAGGGCATACAGCACCCAGGCCCTGGGTTCCATCCCGTTTAAATATAACTCAGATTACTTTGACTTTGATACAGATATCATAATACAGCTCCTTTTAAAGAAAAAAAGGATTCTTGAAGTCCCCATACCGACCTTTTACGGTGAAGAGATATCCCGTGTAAACGAGATACGATATGGAATGAAGATCCTTTTTTCTTCGATGCAGTCAAGGCTTCAAAGGTGGGGAATCTTCTATCATCCCAGGTTTGATACAGACGGAAACAGATATCCTTATGTCCCTAAACTCGGTTTCCCCAGCTCCCATCAATTTGCCTTTGACTCGGTGCGTGCGGGCTCGAGGGTCATTGATCTTGGAGCAGGGCCTGGTTTTATGGCCAGGGCACTGGCTAAGAAAAATATTTCAACTGTTTCTGTGGACAGAAACTTTGGTGAAGCAGTTGACGGTTCATCGGAACGGATGATAGCGGACCTCGAGAGAGTTGATTTTAAAACATTTTCTGGGGAATTCGATGCCGTCCTGGCGCTGGATGTAATGGATCAGCTCCGATCACCGGAAGTATTCCTGGAGAAGATTAGAGATCGTTTTTCAGGGAATCCCATTGATCTGGTCATCACGGTTGCCAATGTGGGTTTCATAATGACGCGCCTCAGTCTCTTCTTCGGTCTTTTCAACTATGGCAGGAGAGGCATCCTAGACCTCGAACACACAAGGCTTTTCACCTTCAGATCGCTTAGGCGCACACTTGAGATGTCGGGGTTTGTGATTCTCAGGGAAAAGGGCATCCCTGCGCCCTATCCTTTGATCTTTGGCTGGAACGGATTTGCGAGGCTGTTCATTTCATTGAACAGCTTGGCAATCAGGGCTTCGCGTTCGTTGTTCTCCTATCAGATTGCCGTGGTAGCCCGGCCAAAACCTACGTTGAGAGTGCTGCTTGAAAGGGCTCAGAAGGCGGCATCCGAGGGATAGCAGATAAGAGGGAGCAGGCCTGTGCTGCATCTCTCGTCGTCGCAGAGCAGGTATGACTGCGCCTCAGTCCTAAATATCCGTGCGCCTTGTGTCTGAAGCTTTTTAGTTTATAGCCAAGACTCGGACTCTTGGAGAGTTCATCATATTTTTGTTTGACAAACGTTGAAGATCCATCTATAGAAGGGTGCAAATGCAGGCAGGAAGCCTGCGGCCAAGATACAGCTTTCTTTGTTTTTGCAACAGGGCCATGAAGGCCTGGGAACCCGTGAAGGGCTGCCCGGCCTCCATGGCCTTTTTATTTTAATCCATTTGAAAAGGAGGTTTGGACAATGAAGAAGATTATCGTTGTTTCTGCTTGCCTGATTCTATTTTTTGTCACAGGGAAGACCTTTGCCCACTTCGGTATGGTTATACCATCCGACTCAATGGTCATGCAGGGAGAAAAAAACCTATTGAACCTTACCATGTCATTTTCACACCCCATGGAGATGGTGGGCATGGACATGGCAAGGCCTAAGGCATTCGGGGTTTTGGTAGGCGGAGTCAAAAAAGATCTCCTCAAGAGCCTTAAGGAGAAAAAGGTAATGGAGCGTAAGGCCTGGGAGGCCAGCTACAAGATCGAGAGGCCAGGCACGATGGTTTTTTATGTGGAGCCTGAGCCTTACTGGGAGGAAGCTGAGGATTCTTTTATTGCCCACTATACGAAAACGGTTGCAGCCGCCTTCGGCGATGAGGAGGGTTGGGATAAAGAGATTGGCCTGAAAGCTGAGATCGTTCCGCTGGTCAGGCCTTTCGGACTCTATGCGGGAAACCTTTTCCAGGGGATAGTAAAGGTGGACGGAAAACCGGTCTCCTACGCGACAGTGGAGGTGGAATACTACAATCAGGACAAGAAGGCCCACGCCCCAACCGAATACATGGTTACCCAGAGCCTCAAGGCAGACGGAAACGGTATATTCACGTTCTCTGTTCCAAGACCAGGTTGGTGGGGCTTCGCCGGACTGGTCACATCTGAGATAAAGATGATGAAGGACGGAAAGGAAAAAAATGTTGAACTTGGCGCGGTCATCTGGGTTGAATTTAAGGAGTGGGAAAACAGGTAGAAAAGCAGTCGAACAATGCCGCGATCTATGATGATAGCATCGAATATGACTGCTTCAGTTTCGGGGTGGAATACATCGCCGCACTTGACAGTTTTGAGGCAGGTGAGATGAACTATGCCCTCGACAGAGACGGAACCGCGCAGGAAAGCAGACCCGCTGCATGGAACTTCGAGCTTGCCTTCAGGCCCGTTGAACGTCTCCAGCTTGCGGGAAAATACGAGGGCTCAAGAGATATGTTCGGTCTTTATCCCAAGAGCCGGTTCGGTCTGTGTGTGAGCTACGAGATATTCGAAAACACGGTCTTATCGGGCGAATATCTCCACGGCAAGTATGAGGATAACAACCTCAACACAGAAGGGTCAGTCTCCGACATGCGTGATCTTTTTACGGTCCAGCTTGCTGTTGAGTTTTGAGATATGGCAGCAAATGAATAATATTATCAGATTGGGGGGTTAGGTGCATATATCAGAGGGAGTGCTTTCGGGGCCTGTGCTCTTTTCGGGCGCTGCTCTGGCCGTTGTCGGGACAGGGATTGGACTTAAGGGACTTGACTATGACAGAATCGCGAGGGCCGGCATGCTCTCGGCCTGTTTCTTTGTGGCCTCCCTGATCCATGTCCCGGTCGGACCTTCAAGCGCGCATCTGGTGCTGAACGGGATTGTGGGGCTGATTCTCGGCTGGGGGGCCTTTCCGGCGATCTTAGTGGCCCTTATTCTTCAAGCAGCCTTTTTTCAGTTCGGAGGCATGACAACCCTGGGGGTTAATACGGTTATCATGGCCCTGCCTGGAGTTATCTGTTATATCGCATTGAGACCCCTTATAGGAAAAGGCGGGAAGTGGGCCGTTGCGGTAGGGTTTGTCTGCGGCTTTATGGCGGTGCTTTTAAGCGCCTTACTGGTTGCGGCAGCACTGGTCTTTACCAGGGAGGATTTTTTTACGGTCTCATGGATGCTCCTTGCTGCCAACCTGCCTGTGATGGTTATCGAGGGCATCGTGACCGCATTTTGCGCGGCCTTTTTCCTTAAAGTGAAACCCGATCTCCTCGGTTAAGGCTCAGAGGACGGAGCGGCAGAGCGGCAGAGGACGGAACGGCGGAAAAAGACAGAGAGGTGGAAAGTGAACAGGATGAGGACTATTCTTTTTACGGCGGTGTTTGTCCTTATGGCCGCCTTGATTATCCTGGGATCGCAGGCAGAGTGTCTGGCGCACAGGGTTAATGTCTTCGCCTGGGTTGACGGAGACATGATCAGGGTGGAGGCTAAGTTTGCCGGTGGCAAAAAGGTGATGGGCGGCGGGATCAGAGTGATGGATGAAAATGGCAAGGTAATCCATGAAGGGAAAACTGACGAAAGCGGCTCCTATGCCTTCAGTATCCCTGCCGAGGGCGCCTTGACGGTCGCGGTTGAGGCCGGGCAGGGCCACAGGGGGGAATGGAGGATCTTGGGAGAGGACAATGCCGGCCTTAACCAGGAAGAGGCATCCGCCCCTGAAGAACGTGCTTCCGCGCAGGGTGAGCCCAGCCCTCAGAAAGGAGGCCTTTCAATTGATGCCGGTGAGATAAGGAAGATGGTGGAGGAGGCAGTGGAAAAAAAGATCAGACCTCTTACGGCAATTTTGGTTGATTCCAGGGAAAAGGACTTTTCCTTGAGGGATATCATGGGAGGTATCGGCTACATAATCGGGCTGGTGGGCCTTGCCGCCTATTTCAGATCGAAGAGACAGGTTTCCAAGGAAGGCCGGGCGTGATAGAAGAGATCTTTGCCGCAGGGGATTCGCTGATACACAGGCTTGACCCAAGGGTGAGGATTCTGGCGGCGCTTACCTACTCCATACCGTTGGCCCTTATCTCTCGACCGATTCCAATGCTCTTGTCCCTGGCCTTTTCAATCGTGATGACAGTCCTTGCCCGCCTGAACGTCACGGCCCTTTTTAAAAGACTGGTCATCGTAAACTCAATAATCCTTCTCTTTTGGATAGCAGTGCCCTTCACCTTCAAGGGGGAGCAGATATTTGAAATAGGACCTCTTGTCGCGACGAGAGAGGGCTTCATCTACGCAGCCGCTGTCACCCTCAAGTCAAATGCCATCTTACTTGCTTTTCTGGCTCTGGTAGCGACAATGCCTGTTGCGACCGCGGGCCATGCGATGCAGGGACTTGGATTTCCTGTGAAGGTGGTTACACTTCTGCTCCTGACCTATCGTTACGTCTTTGTGATAGAAGAGGAATACAACAGGCTCCTTAGAGCGCTTAAGGCCAGAGGGTTCAAGGCTCGGACCAATCTTCATACCTACAGGACCTATGCCTATCTTATCGGGATGCTTTTTGTGCGTTCCTGGGACAGGGCCGAAAGGGTCCATCAGGCTATGAAGTGCCGCGGTTTTGAGGGAAAGTTCTATTGCCTTAATCAATACAGAGTGTCCTTGGAAGATATCTTTTTTTCAGTGGCGATGGCGGTTGGAGTCTGCGCTATCGGAGTGTCGGAATGGATGATCGTGATACATTGATCCAGCTTAAGGGAATAGGTTTTTCTTACGGCGACGGGCGCGCAGTGCTCAATGGTCTTGACTTTACTCTTCTTAAGGGACAGCGGGTGGGTCTCATAGGCTATAACGGAAGCGGAAAGACCACGTTCCTCCATATATTGATGGGTCTTCTGAAACCGTCGGCAGGGGATGTCTGCCTCTTCGGCAAAACCGTTTCAAAAGAAAAGGATTTTGTGGAGGCCAGGAGGCGGATTGGATTTGTTTTCCAGAACGCCGATGACCAGCTATTCAGCCCCACAGTCATTGAAGACGTGGCCTTCGGCCCCCTTAACCAGGGAAAGACTCCCAGCGAAGCAAGAAGACTTGCCGTTGAGACCCTGGATAAGCTTAATCTGAAAGGCTTTGAGGATAGACTTACCCACAGGCTCTCAGGAGGTGAAAAAAAACTAGTGTCCCTTGCGACCGTGCTCGCATGCAAGCCGGAACTACTGCTCCTCGATGAGCCGACTACCGGACTCGATATCGGGACCTGCGGAAGGATCATAGAGGTCTTGAATGAACTTCCCATAACCTACCTGATTGTTTCACATGAATACGATTTTCTTGTCAAGACGACGCTCGAGATATACAGCATCCAGAGAGGTGCAGTTATTTATAACGGCGATTCAAAAGTTCTGCACAGTCACTACCACGCTCACCCGACCGGAGATATCGTGCATCATCACGAGCGATAATGCTTAGTAACTATTCAGATGTTTAGGCTGTAGCCTGTCGGCCTGTTAGCCGACACCCTATTTATGCTTGGTATGGTCTCGCCTGGCACATTCCTGCACTCTTTCTACCTGAGTAGTCGCGCTTTTTCCATAGGCGATCACATTGGGCCTGGATATAACCTTCGGCAAGACCTACTCATACCAGTAGAGGATCTCTCCCCGCGGCGCCCTTCCTGTCTTACACGAATTTATAGGCGCTGCTTCATCTGCGTAGCCCATGGCGATACCGAGCACCACTTCTTTGGAGTCGGTAAGACTGATCGCATCGGCAATTTCTTCCCCATAGGCAGTGATGAGGCCTATGGGGCAGGTTGAAAGCCCCTTGGCCTGAGCAGCAAGAAGGAGATAGGCTATGCTCAATCCCAGGTCAAGATAGCGTATCTTCGGAAATATCCTCTCTATGGTGACAAGGACGGCTACAGGCGCTCCATAAAAGGAACAGCTCCCCTCTTCAATGAATCTGTTAAAGGCAATACCCATCTCTGCGATGGCCGGTTCCATCATCTGCGAGGCCAGGCGGCTTCTTGCGGCAAATCTTTCAGGGAGTCTCCCGGATGTTCCTGGTCCGCAGGAGACCTTGCGTTCTGAGTGTGTCTTCAGCAAGAGCCTTACCAGACGGTCTTTCTCTTCTCCATAAAGCACGGTGTATTCCCAGGGCTGCAGGTTTATGGCAGAGGGGGCGAGGCCCGCCTGTCTGATGATATCCTCTATTGCTTCCTTGGGAACAGACCTCTTGAGGTAAGCTCGGGCACTCTTCCGGCTCTTCATTGCTGATAAAACATCCATCTCCAATCCTCACTTTAAAAGTTCTCATGGTTTAAGGGTACAGGTCTTCTAAGACCCGATGGCCTTACAAAAACTCCATCCCCGCGCCGCTCTGTATCTTTCGACGTCGCAACAAAGACCTTTCTACGCTTTTCTCCTCGGGATTTTTCGCGCTGCCCTTGGACGCGCAACCCTTAGGACAGGTCCAGATTGGCGCGCGTCTTGTATCAAAAGTTTTTTCATTTGCCGGCCAAATTCCTGCTCCTGGCGAGTTCATCAATCTTGACGCAACGCCTTTAAGATCCTATTGTTGACAATTATAGCCTGCTGTCAATAAGGAGATGAAATGGAAAGGGCGTTACTCTGGTTTAAGTGTGCTGCTATGCATGATCCAGTCCGGCCTGTCCTGAAGAAGCTTGCCGTTGTAGGCTGGGAGGCAAAGGAGAGGAGGGTGGATCTTGTCATAGAGCGCGGTTTTAAGGGAAATGAACTTCTTGCGAGGATGAAGGGCTGGGTCACCGCAGATGTTCATCTTACAGAGGAAATAGTTAAAAGGCACGGACGTCTGAAGATACTCGATGATTACGATCTTGTGGTTGAAGCAAAGACGAAGGAGGATATGGACAGCATTGCCAAAGAACTGTGCGAGGCCTTCGGAGAAGAGGCCTGGATAGAGATCATTGCCAAGGGTTCGACAATTGGCTAGACGGCTCTGCGGGTTTTGCTGCAAATGGAAATGCGCATGTTTACTTGCCTCCCTTATCTGTTTTAGATAGCCACAGGTGAGTATAACAATTCTAAGCCTGTTCAAGTGCTCTGACACAAAAGGTTTCTTCCATAGTCATCGAGATATCACCTTAAAGGGCATAGCGGCTGAGCCGGTTTGTAACCACCGTCAGGTTAGCAACCCCCCTTCTGAGCCGTATGTACGTTATATCTTTACAGCAAACCTGATTTGAGTAATTGAGTTAAAATGTTCTTAGAAGATAAGGATATAGCGTTTGATCTTCTTTTTAGAATAGCAGTCTGTTTCCTTGGAGCTATTGATTCAGGGCTTATCCTGCGGCAGGCACCACCCTAAGCAGCTTGGTATTTGAATGGAACGATAGAAAATTACCAGTCGCCACGCACTAGTTCTTCTTAACTCTACAAGAAAAATTTTGGTCACATGCGGTCATT
This sequence comes from Desulfatiglandaceae bacterium, assembly GCA_041753575.1. GTDB lineage: Bacteria > Desulfobacterota > DSM-4660 > Desulfatiglandales > Desulfatiglandaceae > CG2-30-51-40. Next base: position 17,983 of record JBGSUA010000099.1, on the reverse strand, counting down.
GCAGAGTAAAAACAGATAGTTTCTCAGTCAGAGATTTAATGGCGTGGCGGTGTTCCACCAGCAACCTATCCCTGTTATTTTGGGTATCCTTCCCTTCCGCCATGGTTGCAACTTCTCTTTCAATCTCTGCAAAAGAAGCGGAGACCTGTACCGAACACTCCCTCACCATTCGCACCTTTTCCGCAAGGGCACAAATCATATCGTTAAGTCCTTTTTCCTCCCGCGGGAGCAAGTCCTTTGTCCTGAGTCGTACAATAATGCTCAAGTCACCTCCTCCGATCTTTTCGTATGCCCAGCGAATCCGGTACAATGGACCGACCACTCGATGAAAAGACCTGAAAAAGTGTATGCCTATCAATAGGAGCGCTATTATGACAGGCAGCCAGAGCCTCGCATGCGTGGTGAGGATAAACTCGGCCGCTTTGGTTTTCGTTACAGGATCTGCTGTCTCGTCGGTGAGCAGCAAAAAGTCTGGAAAAAATAGAGCACATCCGATTACGAGTAAAAGCGTCGCTCCATAGCCCAAAATTACGGCGAGAAATTTGAATTGCAGTTGAGCATCTACTAAGGGAAACCATCGTCTTCTGTTTTTGTCTTTCATAAGTACATCCTGAAAATTTCCAGTTAACGGTCCTTTGCGCATAGCAAGAAACAAAATTAATGGGCAGTCTTTGTCCAGACGAGATTTTTCTGGTTCTTGAAGATAAGAGAATACCCTCCCTCCTCAGGCTCCCCTATTTGCGTGAGATAAAAGGCGAGGCTTGCCTTTCCTCCCTCGCTCTCATAGAAAATAGTGTACACAACCCTGTTTTGATCCTTCGTTTTCTCAAACGCCGCGATTCGGTGCTCACTGACAGAATCGCCGTTTTTGAAGGTGATGTATGTATCAGTGATCACCATCGTTGCATCGGTGTAAGGGGGGACTTCGGTGGTCCAAACGCCGAGAATCTTAGACGGGATTTCTTCCCTTGAGCAGTCGCCGCAAACCACCGCGCAAACAATTACGACCAGAATCAATCCCAGCTCTCGCATACGAACCATCATGCCTATCCTCCGTCATTTCCTGAAAAACGGTTCTGAAGGCCTACCTTGGTCCAATCTGATCATCATCCGCTTACCCTCCCGGGCGACAATCTGGAGGAAGCCGTCCACCACCCCTGGGTCAAAGGCCAGACCCCGCTCATCCTGTATGAGACCGACGCATTGATCAAATTCCCATCCCTTTCTGTAAGGTCTATCTGAACTTACTGCATCAAAGACATCGGCGACAGCCACAATGCGTGCACCGTAATCAATTTGCTCGCCGGATAGACCCTTGGGGTAGCCATTGCCGTCGAAACGTTCGTGATGCTGTACCACGATATTCAGCTCTGAGCTATAGGCCTTAATCGGTTCCAATATCTTGCCGCCCTGCAGGGGATGTGATTTTATCACCTCGAACTCATCCGGTGTGAGTCTGTCGGGTTTATCCAATAGGGCGTTCGAAACACCGATTTTGCCAATATCATGCAAAAGCGATCCCCGATGCAGTGTCTCCATTTGTTGGTCATTGAGATGCAAGACCTCACCGATTTTGAGGGCAAAGAGCGTAACCCGCTCCGAGTGCCCGGAAGTCCAGGGGGACTTCGCGTCAACCGCCCGGGCTAGGGCGTGAAGAGCTCCCCAGCTCATATCCTGCAGTTCTTCCAAGAGGGAGGCGTTCACCAGGGCAACCTCCACCTGATCGGCGACACTTCGCGCATGGAGGAGGATTTCGTTGTTTTCGCCCTCCTGGTTTTTCAAACCAAGAATCAGTAAGTCAGGCTGGTTTTGCCTGCTGGAGACGGGCAGGAGAAAAAAGGTTTCGATCCCTTCGGCACCCTCCCCCTTGAGAAAGGAAGGCAGCCTACTGTCCTCCCTTTTCAGGCTAATAATCCTGTCCCTACAGTCTTTGAATATGTCAGAGGGAAGCGCTGAGACCTTATCGGCAATAAGCTTTTGCCCTCCTTTAGTTTGGGCGGTGAATGTGTTTACACCCCCCTGCTTGCCGTGCTCAGCCAGGATGAGTCCTACCAGGTCGAAGCTTAGTGCTCCCTTCATCTGGTTCAAGACTGTCTCCACTATTTCTTCCCGTTTGAGGGACGAAAGTATGGCCCGGTCAATTTCCGAAATAGCGTTAAGGGTGTTGAACTGGCTCTCCAAGTGGAACGCCATGTCATTGAAGGAATTCGCAAGCTCGCCGAATTCATCCCGTCTGACTATGGCGACCCTGGTTTCGTAGTGCTTCTCCGCAATCCTTTTGGTGCCCTCTGTCAGTGCCTTCAAGGGCTGAAGTTGTCGTCTCACCTGTACAAGACTGAGAAGAAATACCGCCAGGATGGTGACGGCAAGTACCCGGGGAAGCATGTCTTTAATCGTGTAAGGTAGAGCAAAGACGTCTTCTTCAGGAATGCAAAAGAGAACTGTCAGGGAAGATGCCTGAAACTCTGCCTTGAGATACACCGGCCAAGAGTAAGAGATGTATCGTCTGCTATCCATGGTCAAGCGGAATTCGCCTGAGGTGCTGGATTGCAGCCTTTTACGGAGTTCTTCTTGAAAAACGGTATTGATCTGGCCCGTAGCATGTATCAGTTTTCCTCCATGATCGAAGAGAACAATTCTCACTTTTTCTCCGTATCCCTCCGCGTCCATCAGGCCCATGATAAAGGAGGTGTTTACTTCTCCCCATAGCACGCCGGAGTCGGGTTCTTCCGGGACGAACAAACGCGCAAGAAATACCCTGCTGCTGCCACTCCCATCTTCCGCAACGAGCAGCAAGGCTTTTCCTTTGGCCATATGCGCCCATTCCTCCGACTTCAGGGGTCGTGGGATAGCAGCATCGCCGAAGATGGCAGTAACACTCTTGCTCTGTACCATGAAGAGGCTTCTAAACCGGTACTTGAGGCTATCTCGTTGCAGTAAGTCAAGAAGATCACTCAATTCCGGATACTGCCGGATCGCGCTGACGCACACCTCCAACTCGCGGTCTAGGAGGGTTACACGTTCGAAAATGGCGAGTCCCCTCGCCTTAGCTTCCTGGTGGAGCCACCGCACCATCTGGTGGTCTAATTGGACATTGGTCTGGACGAGGGAAAATCCCGCCACGGCGGTAATGGGTACGAGCGCACAGAGGACGAATAGCAGAACTATCCTGCGGCCAAGTCTGCTGATCAGAACGTGTGCGGCAATTCCCTTCACTATGACTATCCCCTAGAAACTGGCTGCAAGACCGATGTAGCTGCCGTCATTGGCAACAATGATGTCGTCCTGGCTCATCTTGGCCGTCAATGGCGGGGTACTCTGCCCGTCCTTGCCCATGCTGCATAGGTCGTAGTCCGAGTTGATGGGAACCATGAAACGATCCTTTCTCATCTTCCCTTTTCCCTTAACCGTACTGAAATTAAGGTATTGATAGGGGTTACCCCAGGGATCATTTCTGACCCAGCCGATCTCCAAAAGCGTGGTGGGCAGTCGGCCTTGTTCCTGTTTGAAAAGCTCAAGTTCGTTCACCATGGCTTTTATATCGGTAATGCAGACGACAACCTTGGCGCGATCCAGGTACTGCATGTAAACAGGAACGGCAATGCTCAACAGAATGCCGATGATCGCGATGGCAATCATGAGTTCGAAGAGGGTGAATCCGGCTTTGGGGGCGGCTCTTCTCCTGTATAGCCAAGATATACTACGTCCCCGCCTCTTTTCCATCTCACCGTTTTCCCTTGCTTCCTTCCTGGGAAAGGGTGGGAGGGCAGCATGGAAATGCGTTACGACTAAAATAATATTAAACATTATCGGCCTTGGTAAACGACATGCAACTCAACTTTGACGCAGCCCCGGCCCTGCGGGCTAGGCGATAACCGACCGAGCGCTGTTTAGGCTCCGATCCAGCCCGCCTATGCATTTTATTGAAAGAAAAAAATTCATCCACTAATTTTTTACCTAAATGGCCATGACTATCTCAAGACGATTGATCAGACCACGTTTATAATTTGTGACGGTGCCTAAACTCTCTACTTTTCCCTTCCTAAGACCGATTCCTTGATCCTCTTTCTGATGGTTAGATAGGCTGTGACCGCCCCTCCGATACCGGCCAAGAAAACCGTATCATCCTTTGCGACCATGCCATAGGCGATCGCAGAGGCTGATGCCGCGGCAAACAGCAGGTGTAAAGGCCTAACTGTTCCGGATGAAGACCTTTTCTCTGTAGTACTTAAGTTCCTCAATTGATTCCTTTATGTCGGTAAGAGCAAGATGAGTCTCTTTCTTTTCGAAGCGGGGAAGTACCGGATACCATCGTTTGACCAGCTCCTTTAAGGAGCTTACGTCAATCAATCTGTAATGAAGGAACGCCTCAAGATCAGGCATATAGCGGGCAAGGAAGCGTCTGTCCTGCCAAACCGAGTTTCCGCACAAAGGGGATTCGTCCTCTGCGCAGTGCCTCTTGAGAAATTCCATGGTGATTCTTTCTGCGGCCCCGGTGTCGCTGGACGAGTTCTTAACCCTGTCAAGAAGCCCTGATCTCCTGTGTTGTGTAGCCGACCAATCATCCATGGCTGCAAGAACCGCGTCAGGCTGAGATATAGCTACATCCGGCCCTTCTTCAATGATCTCAAGTTCAATATCTGTTACTAACGAGGCTATTTCAACGATCCTGTGACGTTCCACGTCAAGCCCGGTCATCTCAAGGTCTATCCAGACAAGTGCTCCGGCCATGAATTTCTTGCTGTCTCCTTTTCCCGCTGCGAATTCACTCCGTATGGTTGACTTATCAATCATACTAGAGCCAAGGCCCTCATACGTCAAGGGCACGAAATGCTCCGACCGACTTGAAATCAGTTATAAATCATTGACAGAAATATATCCAGTCTTCAAACTAGATACGAGGAATTATGAAGGTTTCTCGCGACAAAAGGCATGATAGAAAAGGCGTAAGGCATAATCTCCAGGCGGTCTTGCTCACTGCGGCAGCGGTTATGATCCTGCTGCTTCCGCTTGCTGGGGTAGTGATTTCAGGAAGACCGTTGGGGAGGTATCTGGAGTTTCCCCCCGTGAGCCGTTACATTGATCACGCCGCTTTCTCCATGGCGGCCTTCATGTCCTTCTCAGTCATGATTGTCCTGTCCTGCGCTCTGACGGCCTTCATGGCGATTAGATGTGCTAGAGATGAACCTTGCAGATTTGAGCCTGTAAGAGCCTTTCCATGGTGGGGCTGGCTGTCTCTTGCCGCAAACGGTTTTTTCTGGATCCTGGCATGGAGCAGATTCCCCTGGTTCGGCGCGTTCCAGCTCCATACCTTCACTCCGCTCTGGATCACCTATATCGTTTTCATCAATGCCCTGACATTCAGAAGAATAGGCGGTTGCTTCATGCTCTCAAGGCCTCTTGCATTTATCGGTCTTTTTCCTTTAAGCGCCCTTTTCTGGTGGATCTTTGAGTATCTCAACAGGTTCGTTCAAAACTGGCGTTATTCAGAGGTAGGAGATCTGGGATCCTGGGAATATTTTTTCTATAGCAGCATTTCATTTTCAACGGTACTCCCAGCGGTCTTGTCAACCCAGGAACTCATTTTGAATTCATCGTTCGTGAGGTGCTGCTGTAGAAATGCTGTAGCGATAAAAATTCCCCTGCCAAAGAGAGCGGCATGGGCAGCCATGACAGTAAGCTTTGCCGCGATTTTATTCATAGGGGTCTTCCCTGATTATTTATATCCTATGCTGTGGGTTTCTCCACTTTCTATAATAGTTTCTATTCAATCTCTAATGGGGGAGAGGCATATCTTTTCAGAACTCAGTGAGGGCGACTGGAGGGGACCTGTCTCCGCTTCCCTCGCGGCGCTTTGCTGCGGTTTTTTCTGGGAGATGTGGAATTACTATAGCCTTGCCAAATGGCATTACACCGTCCCCTTTGTCCAAGGCTTCAAGGTCTTTGAGATGCCGCTTACCGGATATGCGGGATATCTTCCCTTCGGGCTTGAATGCGCCGTGACGGCGGGTGTGGCAGGGGTATGGATCGAGGAGCTTCAGGGGAGGTAGTCGCCATGGGTCATCACCTCTTCAAGTCTTGCAACTATGTCGGATAGTTCTGTCTTTGGTGAATTCAGGCAATAAGGGCTTTCTATGAAGCCCGCCTTTGCGAGGAAGGCCTTTATGACATGGGCGGGATCCCTTTTGTAGCAATCAAGGAGTTCCCGCAGGGTGCTTCCCATCTTCCATATCTGCATGAGCAGATCTGGATACATTGTGTTCTCAGCCGAGATCTCAAGGCAGAATGATGTGACCTTTCCCCATATCTCGGGCATCAGGTTCGCGCCGGCTGAAACCACCCCCGCCAAACCTGGGTGGTCGAGAAACTGTTCCTCCTCTCCCTCATAGATGAAGAAGTCCTTTGCCTTGACTGTGGCCTTGGCATAATTATAAACCCTTTCCAGGTTGCCGTGGAAGATTATGCCGGCTATGCCGTTATATTCCGCCAGTTCGGAAAGGATGGCGGTTCGGATGTTTTTTCTCTTAAAATGCCTTGTAAGCTCCTGAACAAGCGAAGGATCATTGTAGAGCATGAGGGGCAGGTGCTTGCCGGCCCACAGGTCTTTATAGTTGTCAACAAGGCCCCTGTTGCTATGATAGATAAGGGGACAGTCCACCCAGAAAACCTGCCCCCCGTAAGCGTTTTTTTCCACTATCCGTCCTAAGGTCTCCACGGTCTGCCTGGTATCCGGTGCCGTCCTCCTGGTCACCCACATGAAGATGGGAATACGGGCTTTCACGGCGCTCATAGCCGTTTCCAGCAATGCTGCGAGTTGCTCTGTGCTGAGCGATATCCCTTCACCTGCTCCCGGACTTGCAAGAAAAAGCCCCTGCGAGCTTTTGATCAGCCGTGCCAGGAGTCTTTCCAGACCGGGTATATCCAGATTACCGTCTTGTCTAAAGGGTGTTATCGGTGCCGCGATCAGCCCTTTGGGCGAATTGAAACCCTCCATTTAACCTGAAAGCCTCTCTACCAAGAATATCGTGCAGATGCACGATGCCTTTCACCTTTCCCATCCTGTCAAGAATGGCGAGGTGTGTTATCTCGTGAAGTTCCATCAGCGCAAGGGCTTCAGCCATTGTCTGGTTTTCGTCTATGGTTTTAGGTCTTGGCGACATGATCTCGAATGCCTTTTTTTTGTGAATAAAAGGAGTGTCAAGGATTGCCCTCCTTATATCACCATCCGTTATTATTCCCTCCAGCCCCATGTCTTCCGATACGACCAGACAAGCCCCTATTCCCTTGCTGTTTATCTCATTGAGCGCCTCTTCAACGAAGGATTGAGCCTTTACCACGGGAAGATTATCTCCTACAAACATCACCTCTCTGACCTTTGTGGCGAGCCGTTCCCCCAGGCTCCCCCCGGGGTGAAATCTCTTGAAATCTTCCTGCTTGAAGTGCCTTCGGCTCAGAAGCACCACAGCTATCGCATCCCCCATGGCCAGTGCGGCAGTAGTGCTGGCAGTTGGTGCAAGCCCCATGGGGCAAGCTTCCCTTTCCACTCCGACGTCAATTATCACATGGCAGAAGCCGGCCATGGGTGAATCAGGTCTTCCGATGAGGCCAATTATCTTTGCCCCCATTTCTCTGAGGATGGGAAGGATCGTGTTTATTTCCGAGGTGCGTCCACTGTTGGATATGGCAAGTATCACGTCCGTGGAACTCACCATGCCCAGATCGCCGTGGATGGCCTCTGCAGGATGCAGGAACACTGAAAAAGTGCCGGTGCTGTTGAGGGTGGCGGCGATCTTTCTTCCCACCAGCCCAGATTTTCCGATACCCGTTACTATAACTCTGCCCTTGGAGGCAAGTATCATCTCAATGCCTCTTTCAAAGTCCGGGCCTATACGCTTTATAAGGGCAAGGATGCTCCTTGCCTCTATCTTAAGTACCTCTCGCGCCTGCTCTATTATCATTCTTGCCTTGCCTGTCAAATAAGACGGCTTCGTAAAAAGTCCATCTATTGCTTTAAGCTGCATCCCTCGTAGTTGCAGGGTAGGTCAAACGACACCTTGCTTCTCGAGGATTGTCCTTGCTGTGCTTTGGCGCACCATCCTTCGGGCGGGTCCACATTTGTGAGCGCCTCTTATCAGAAGCTCTTCTCTTCGCCGCCCCGATTCGGGCTTTTTGCGAGTCCATCAAATAAGTGGGGGCGACTTTATCACCTTCGCGTCGGGTTCTCAAGACTTATGTCTTGCGTGGCGAGCAAGGTATCGAGATGCCGCCTTCTCCCGTGATGTGATGCATGAAATCAGATGCGTGTTCTTTGCCGTAGTAATCCCTTGACCCTTATACCGTGGTCCGGTATAATCAAAAAAAATTAGCATAATAAATTTGAAGAACAAGGGTAACGAAGATATCAACTATGGGAGACATTCCAGGGAAGCGCTGAAATTTCTCCCGAAGTGGCTTCACCACAAGGCGCAGATAAAACTCGCTCGAATCGGCGCTGCAATGTCTATGCAGGATCTTCGGGAAATTTGGAGGGAACAGCTTTGAGGCTCTCAAAGGAGACAGGAAAGGTCAATACAGCATCCGGATCAATGACCAACATCGGGTGTGTTTTCGGTGGGAAGCCGGGAACGCGTAGGACGCAGAGATCATTGACTACCATTGAAGGAGATCCAAATGACCAAAGCACATACGACCCCCATACATCCCGGTGAGGTGTTGAGGGACGAACTTGAGGAGATCGAACTCACCCAGACCGCCCTTGCCCATCACATCGGGGTTTTGCCCAAAACGATTAATGAAATATGCAGGGGGAGGCGTGGAATCAGCCCGGACACGGCGATGAAGCTCTCCCAAGCCCTTGGAGGAACCCCCCAATTCTGGCTGAATCTTCAAATGAACTGGGAATTGAGTCAGTTGGACGTGAAGGCGTTTGAAGACATTGCGCCCATTGCAGCAAGGGCGTAAAGAAGGCGGTATTCGATTTGCTACTGGAGATCCGCGGGCAACGCGGAGGTGGGCTTTATCCTTTACGGTGAGAACGCATTCTTCGCGATTGAGGTGACCGGGGCAAGTCGCGTCAGGGAGGGGGATGTTGCCGGTCTCAAGGCATTCCTAAGGGAATATCCCAACGCTGGGGCGTTTCTCCTTTACGGCGGTGCAGGACCTTATTACGAGGACAAGATCCGCCTCATGCCGGTAGCGGATTTCTTTAGAAACGCTGCCCGGCTCTTTTTTCGACAGGCATGAGGAGAGTGGGGCTGGAGATTGGGAACGAGGAAGACCAGCTTAACCCCCAAGCTGCTCTGAGAGGAGAGGCGTGTCGGCATGATCCCGATTCTTTTGCCCGGTTTATAGCAGTTGATTTCCCGATGCGTCTATTTAAATAGAATGGAATAGAACATGTCGGCCGGAAAGCGGTGATAGAATGAAACACGGAAATATTCCGCACATGACTGAGATTGGAGTAGATGGTAGAAATAGAAGTCCCGGCTTGACGATCTGCCATTCAATAAAGCTGAGAGGTTTCTCGTCTGAAAATGGGGTAGGGCGTGTCTCATGGCCTTTTACTGGGAACTATCGGAAGCCCTCCTTATTTTCATATTCATACAGACCCCTCCGTTATTCACATCGGAGGTTTCGTGTGGATTCAATGGGCATTACCTGCCGATTGAGGCGTTGGGTGGGTTCAATTATCTTTGTCCTTTGCCTTGTTATGGCGGTTTACGGTGTAGAGGCTAGGGAGGATGCTCTTAGAAAGGTGAGATTCCTGCCGCAGTGGATCCATCAGGCACAGTTTGCGGGATTCTACGCGGCCTTTGAGAAAGGTTTTTACAGGGAAAAGGGTCTTGATGTTGAGATCATGCGGGGGGGCCCTGATCTTCCCGGCTCGGAGATGCTCGCTGATGGGAAGGCGGATTTTGCCACGATGTTTCTATTCCGGGGCATTACAGTGCGCACGCAGGGATTGCGCCTTGTAAACATAGCGCAGATAGTTCAGAAATCTGCTTATATGCTTGTTGCGAGGAAGTCCTCAGGCATATCAAGACCTGAAGATCTCAAGGACAGAAAGATCGGGCTCTGGGGCGGTGAGTTCAGGCTCCTGCCTGAGGCATTTTTTCGCAAATATAAGCTGAATCCCAGGATCATACCCCAGGGCACCACCATGAACCTTTTCCTCAGGTCGGGAGTGGATGCCGCATCGGCTATGTGGTACAACGAGTATCATCAATTGATGAATGCGGGATTGGCTCCGGAGGAACTTACCACATTTCTTTTGTCTGACTATGGCATGAGATTCCCTGAAGACGGCATTTATTGTCTGGAGAAGACCTGTCTGGAGAACCCTTCTTTATGCGCCGATTTTGCGGCGGCCTCTATCGCTGGCTGGGAATATTGTTTCAGCCATCCGGAGGAGGCCCTGGATATCGTAATGAAATACGTTTATGCCTCAAAGACTGCCACAAACCGCGTTCATCAACGATGGATGCTTGAGCGCATGAAGGACGTTATCCGATTTGAAGATGCCCCACCTCTGGGGATGCTCTCAGAGCAGGCATACATGGAAGTGGCTGCTGAACTTAAGAAAGGCAGGTTCATCGAAACAGTGCCTTCTTATGAATCATTCCGGTTTGGCCCGCGGGGAGGAGGGCGCCCCTGAGCGAGCTTTCCCCCACATCAAGGTTCTCCGTGCCTGGAATGCTGTTACGGGAGTAGGGCCAATGAGACCTGGATATTCTATTGCGACAAGATTGATCCTTTCTATTGGCGGAGCCGCGGCCCTCATATTCATTTCTGCTTTTGGATACAATTATCTGGTATCGCGAAGGACTGTGATTATGGAGGTGGAGGAAAGGGCTAAGAATCTTACCCTTTCTATCTCCCACCAGATAGAGGTCGTACTCAGGGGCGTGGAGGGTGTTCCTGCAAGCATCGCCTCACTGATGGAAATCCAGTCCTTTAACAATGAGGGCCTGGTGCCTCTCATAGAGGGGAACCTCGAAGCGAACCCGGAGATCTTCGGCATCGCAATAGCTAATGAGCCTTATGCGTTAAGTCCCGAACTCAAATTCTGCGCCCCCTACGGCTTTCGAGGCGATGACGGCATAGTGTTCAGTTTTCTGGGTGGCGAGTTATACAATTATTTTGCGCTGGACTGGTATCAGATATCCAAGGAGACCCGAAATCCCCAATGGAGCGTTCCTTATTATGACGAAGGCGGGGGAGATATTCTCATGGCTACTTATTCTGTGCCTTTCTTCCGGCGTAGAGGAGAAGAGAGGCAATTCGCAGGGGTAGCCACCGCTGATATATCCCTTGAATGGTTGGAGAGCCTCTTGGCTGAAGTGCGTATCTACCAGAGCGGCTACGCCTTTCTCGTTTCCCAGAACGGGGATTTTATCACCCACCCGGACCGAGGACTCGTAATGCGGGAGAGCCTCTTCAGCCTGGCCGAGGCACTTGGAGACCCGAAACTCCGTCTTGTCAGCCGTAATATGATACGAGGTGAAAAGGGATTCGCAGGGTTGAAGGATTTCCTGAGAGGCCGCGATTCATACCTCTATTACGCGCCGGTTGGCTCATCCGGATGGTCACTTGGCATCATATTCCCGGCTTCGGAGCTGTTGGGCGATGTGGTCGGGCTTACAAAGAAGCTCCTGGCAATGGGTATAGCAGGCCTCGCTTTGATGTGCATAGTGATCGTCTTCCTCTCTCGAAGTATCACGAGGACCCTCAGAAATCTGTCCGCCGCAACCGCAAGGCTCGGGAAAGGAGACTTCTCGGTCAAGGCGCCTGAGTCCGGGGCAAGCGAGATAAGAGAACTGGCGCATTCTTTCAATACCCTGGGCCGTCAATTGGAGGAATATATAGAAAAGAGGGACTTCATAAGGGACACCTTCGGCCGATATGTGACGGCGGAGGTGGTTAAGCGACTCATGGAATCCGCTGACGGGCTTGCCCTGGGTGGAGAAAACAGGGAGCTGACCATATTGATGTCGGATCTTCGGGGGTTCACCGCTCTCACAAGCCAAATGGAACCAGAGCGCGTAGTCCTGTTCCTGAATCGTTACCTCAGCAAGATGATAGAGATCTTGATGGATCACCGGGCCGTTATAGATGAGATAATAGGTGACGGGATACTGGCGTTTTTTGGGGCGCCGGAGCCAATGGAGGCCCACGCGCTCCAGGCAGTTTCCTGCGCGCTGAAAATGCAGCTTGCCATGGAGGAGGTAAACGCGGTCAACGAGAGAGAAGGCTTCGGTCATCTTGAGATGGGCATTGCTGTAAACACAGGAAATGTAGTGGTAGGCAACATAGGTTCCGAAAGGCGCACGAAGTATGGCGTAGTAGGGGCGCAGGTGAATTTTACGGGGCGAATGGAGTCTTTCACGGTGGGCGGTCAGGTATTAATAAGTCCTTCTACATTTGAAAGACTCTCAGGACTGCTTGAAACTGGGGAACTGCTTAAGGTGCAGATGAAAGGGGTTCCCGCCCCGGTCACCCTTTACGAGGTAAGGGGATTGGGCGAACCTTATAACATCCGGCTTCCCTCAAAAGACGACGAGTTAAGGCATCTTTCCTCGCCGATTAAGGTCAATCTCTACAGGGTCAAAGATAAAATGATAAGCGGGGCAAATGACTCAGCCCTTATAACGGAGATAAGCCTTAAATCTGCGATTCTGATTTGCTCGGGGTTGTTAAAGGAATGGGAGGACTTGCGTCTCGATGCCAGGAATGAGAAGGGCTTGGAGGAAAGGTGCAGCATATTTGCCAAGGTGATCTCTGTAAAGGAAGCGCAAGGAGGAGGCAGTGAGGTTGCGGTGCGGTTTACCTGGGTAGCTCCGGCCTTCTATAGTACCATCAGAGGAATCATTGCCTCTTAGGAGAAGGATTGGATGCTTTTGATAATGTCAGGATGGAATTTCATAAAGGTCTGCTTATAATATTCCAGGGCGACGACTCAACTTTTGTGACTGCTGATTTGTCAATGCGGTTTTTTTGGGTACTGGAGGTTTTATGCCTTCTGAAAGACGCAGGTTTGTGCGGATTCCCTTTGACGTGGGAGCCGAGCTTGAGACCGACAGGGTTTATCGAACGGATAAGATTCTTAATCTGAGCATCGGGGGATGTCTTCTTCCCATAGATGCTCATCTTGAATCAGGAATCGAATGCCGTGTCAGGATAATAATGCTGGGGGCCAGCAGTGAGTTATCAATAGAGGTAAAAGGAGTTGTGATCAGATGCGAGGACGGAAGCGCGGCGATAAGATTCACGGAAATAGGCCCTGACAGCCTTTTTCACCTCCAGAATATCATACTTTATAACTCTGAGGACACCGGCTCCATAGAAGAAGAATTGGGCCGTCATCCCGGTTTGTTGTAAAGTCGATAAATAACGCCGGCCTGGAAATCGCCGGGGCCTTCAATGAGTATGCGTTGATATGGCTGGGCCTGGCATGGAGAGACAGGGATTATGCTTGACAGGATTGTTTCGGGCGGGCAGACCGGGGCTGACCTTGCGGCGCTTGACGCTGCAATTGAGGCTGGGCTTTCATATAGAGGATGGATTGCCAAAGGAAGAAAAACCGAGCAAGGCCCCCTTCCGCAGAGTTATTTGCTTGATGAGATGCCCACGGAAAGCTATGAGGACAGGACCGAGAGAAATGTCCTGGACTCGGATGGGACTCTTGTCGTCTCACATGGAGAGCTTAAGGGAGGCTCGGCTCTGACAAGGGATCTGGCAATGAGGCACGGCCGTCCCTGTCTCCATGTTGATCTGGAAAGGACCTCACAATTCAAAGCGGCCGCGGAGATCGCGGAATGGGTTGCCAATAGCGGCATAAAAGCCCTGAACGTAGCGGGCTCCCGCGCCAGTCAAAACCCCGGAATATATGAGGCTGTCAAACGTCTGATGAGGACGGTCATCCATCTGGACCGGATAAGGAGCAACAGCCCTCATCTGGAGTTCTTCGGCAGAACCGTGCCCAAGACGTCACAGGAGGCGGTTCTGAGCCTGATTTCAGATCTTTCTTTGAAAGACAAGGTTGCCATAGGAAGAATGGATGAAGGGAAATTGAATATCCTGGAACCAAGACTGGGGGGCTACATAAAAAGCAGTTTCAGGGTTCCGGAAAACAAGGCCCTTGCCGGCTCCTGCAGAACAGGCTCAGGAAAAGAATTGGATGAAGAAGGTTGCATCCATTTTATCATAAAGGAACTCTGGAAGGCACTGAGAGAGTCGCACGGTCTCAGACTTGTTTCACTGAAAGATGATCAAAATTGAGGAAGTTTCTCCTCGAATTCTTTCACAAATGAAGCTATGAGACCTTCATCGGCAAAGCTGAAATAGACGTTCCGACCTACTATGATGTGGTCGAGTACCTGTAGCCCCATAATCCGTGATGCCCAGGTCAGTTTCTTGGTTATCTGCATGTCGGCGGAGGAGGGTGCCGGGTCTCCGGATGGGTGATTGTGTGCGAATATAAGCGAGGCGGCCTTGTGTTCGAGGGATGCGGTAAGTATGTCCCTGGGATAGACCGCACTTTCGGTGAGAGTTCCTATGAATAGATCCCTGTCCGCGATCAGTTCATTTTTTCTGGAAAGAAATATAACCTTGAAGGTCTCACGGGACAGATCCCTCATGGCATAAAAGAGATAGTCGAATACGTCCTTTGAGGACGTGAAGAAATCTTTTCCGGTCATGCGGTCACGAAGGTACCTGTTTGCGACCTGGTGGACGAGACCCAGATAGAGGGCATTCTTGGCGCCGATTCCCTTTATTTCCATTAACTTTTCGGGTGGAGCCGAAAGTGTCCCAGCCAGACCACCAAAGAGACTTACCGCTTCACGGGCCGGGATCTTGAGATCTCCCCTGGGTGTGCCAAGTGTAAGGAGAAACTCCACCACTTCTTCATCGGAGAACCTCTCCAGGCCGGCATCCATGAATCTCTGCCTCATTCGATTTCGGTGCCCTGAGCCTCTTTTCTGCCATTCATCTTTTTCCATAAACGAACTCCGGGGAATAACCGCGCAAGGCTGATTCTTTTCAGTTCTTTTGGAAAGCGCAACTTTTCATTGCTTTATTTATAGCAAAGCATAAAAGCTGCTGCACGGAAAATCTTAAAGCAGTCGCAGAAGTTGTGGTCGCCTTGTTTCTGAAGCTTTTTGATTTGCCTTCGCAATTGCGAGTTTTTAGGAGTTCATCAAATTTTTCTATTGACTTAAAGTGCCATGGTGTTCTATTAAAAAACTGACTGAGCACTCAGTTTATAATTTTGGAGACATCGTTTGAAAAAAAGAGAAAAAATATTGGAAGTTGCCGCCCACCTTTTTGCCAGCAAGGGCTTCAAGAATACCAATATTGCCGAGATAGCAAGAAATACCGGCGCTGCCGAGGGCACTATATTTTACCACTTCAAGACCAAGGAGGAGCTTTTTCTTGCAATACTGAGGGAGTTTAGAGGCTCGATAATCCGGGACTTCTCAGATTTCGAAAAATCAGGACACCTCGGCAGCGGCCTTGGTAAGGCGGAACACCTTATATCATTCTATCTGTCTTACTCTGTCTCGATGGAAGAGAAGTTTTTGCTGTTGCACAGGCATGATGCCTACGAGCTTTCAGAGGTTAATCCGCTTTTCCGGGAGGAGCTTGAGGCAATATATACCTGCTTTGTAGATGTTTTTGACGCGGTCATTGCGGAGGGCCAAAGGGACGGATCAATCAGTGAAGAGATAACTCCTAGAAAAGTGGCAATGATATTGTTCGCCCTTGTTGATTCCGTTTCGAGACTTAATACCTACAGGCTTTATGATGCGGAAAGTCTATTTAAAGAACTCTTGATGTCCTGCAAAAGGATATTGAGAAAAAGTACAAGATAATAGTTGGAGGTGCTCATGCTAGAAAAAGTCTTTCCATTTCTAGGGTGGTTCAGGGATTTTTCAAAGGAGTCCCTGCGATCGGACGCGTTAGCCGGGCTTACCGTCGCACTTGTGCTCATACCCCAGTCAATGGCCTATGCCCAGCTTGCGGGACTGCCCCCTTATTACGGCCTTTATGCCGCATTTCTTCCGCCGATGATCGCTGCGCTATTTGGCTCGAGCAGGCAACTGGCTACGGGGCCTGTGGCAGTTGTCTCCCTGATGACATCCGCATCCCTAGCCCCTCTGGCGACTTCCGGAAGCGAGGGCTACATCGCTTATGCGATCCTTCTAGCGCTTATGGTGGGTATTTTTCAATTTGCGCTTGGGATTTTGCGGCTGGGGGTAGTGGTAAACTTTCTGTCTCATCCTGTTGTGAACGGCTTTACCAATGCCGCCGCCATAATAATTGCAACGTCACAGCTATCGAAGTTGTTCGGAGTCTATGTGGATACCTCCGAGCATCACTATGAGACCGTTTTCAATGTAATCGTTGCGGCTTTGAACCATACTCACTGGTTCACCTTTTTCATGGGATTAGGCGCTTTTGCCACCATGTACGCCCTTCGATGGCTCAATCCAAGGATACCAAACGTGCTGGTGGCTGTTGCGATTACAACTGTCATATCATGGGCCACCGGATTTGAGCACAATGAAAAGGTGCCGGTATCCTCTGTTGAATCCCAGGAAGTAAGAGCCCTGATTGGGAAGTTCAATGAAAAGACAAACCTTGTTGACCGGCTATCAGATCAGCGAACCGATAAGTTCAAAGCGCTTGATGAGGCAAAATACCATGGAGAAGCCAAAGAGGTTCTGAAGGCTGACTATGAAATAACGCTGATAAGTCAAGAGATTGAACACGCCAAGGCAGAGGCTGCACTTTCAAGAGCCTCTCTCAGGAACTTTCTTTTCTCTGGCGTAGTCGGGACTAACGGTGCCATGCGCTTGTATCCTGAAGGTAAAACCATGGTTGGGGCGAAGACCGATGGAAGAATATGGACCCTCAAGGTGGGAAATAAGACTCTCAACGAAGCCGGGCTCCTTTTCAGCGGCGGCGGAGCCGTGGTAGGAGAGATACCAAAGGGTCTTCCATCATTTACAATCCCAAAAATAGATCTCAAGGTAGTGGCCCATATGTTTCCTTTTGCTGCTATCATTGCTCTTCTCGGTTTTATGGAGGCGATATCCATTGCAAAGGCTATGGCGGGAAAGACCGGGCAGCGGCTGGATCCCAACCAGGAGCTTATCGGTCAAGGCCTGGCCAATGTGTTTGGCGCAATAGGAAAAAGTTATCCTGTTTCCGGATCATTCAGCCGTTCAGCGGTCAATCTGCAGGCGGGGGCCTTATCCGGGCTATCCAGTGTCTTTACCAGCGCTGCTGTTTTGATTGTCTTGATGTTTCTCACGCCTCTGCTTTATCACCTGCCCCAGTCAGTTCTTGCCGCGGTGATAATGATGGCGGTGATCGGGCTTATCAACGTGGCAGGTTTTGTGCATGCATGGAAGGCGCAATGGTATGACGGTGCTATCTCTATCGTCTCTTTCCTTGCAACCCTGGCCTTTGCGCCTCATCTGGACAAGGGTATAATGATAGGAGTTGCGCTTTCCATAGGCGTCTTTCTTTACAAGAACATGAGACCCAGGATGGCATCTCTGGCGAGGGCCGAGGATGAGGCCCTGCGTTGCGCTGAGACTTACGGGCTCAAAGAGTGCGCGTATATTGCAATGGTGAGGTTTGAAGGCCCTCTTTTCTTCGCCAACGCGAGCTTCCTGGAGGACAAGATCACTGATATACTGAACCAGAAAAAAGAACTAAAGCATATAATAGTAGTTGCGAACGGCATAAACGATATTGACGCATCCGGGGAGGAGACCCTTTCGCTGCTGACGGACAGGGTTAGAAGCGCTGGCGTTGATATATCCATGAGCGGGGCTAACGAGGCCGTGATGAGGGTCCTCAAGAGGACGCATTTCCCGGAGAAGATCGGCGAGGACCACCTCTATCCTACGATGGAGAAGGCCATTGTAGGCGTTTACGAGACAAGCCACAGAGGCGGACAAGAAGAGATATG